>JAHEAK010000024.1 GCA_024642805.1 Kofleriaceae bacterium
CCCTCTACCTCTTCGCGGTTGGCTGCGGTCGGTTTGATGGCCAGGTAGCGCTTGTAGAAGAAGGCCGACTGTTTGCAATCGCCGGCCTGTCGATAGGACTGCGCGATGTTGAAGAGGAAGGCGGCATCGGGATAGGTCTCGAAAGCGGTCTTAAAAAAGCCGATGGCCTTGTCCCAGTTGCCGAGGTTGTACTGGATGGTGCCTTTTTTGTAGGCTTCGAGCGCGGCTTGCTTGTCGGCTTCTTCCTGTGCGTAGGCAGTACCCAGCGTAGCCATGGGCACCGCGACAAAGGAGGCAAGGCAGGTTGCAAGCAAGAGCTTCCCAATCATGCTGCCAGTCTAACGCACTCCGCGCGCCATGTTGAGAGCGGAGCTGACCAGTCTGATGAATCTGCCAAGGCCGCTCGCGACAGGCAGGTGGCCAGGTGGCGCGGCCAACGCGGCGCTGGCCAAGGCCTGTGCGCCGGCCGTCCTGCCTCACATGTGTGTGGGCCGATTACCCAACGCGCCGACCATACGCGCCGGCAACACGGGGGTGCCGCCGGCAGCTCGATGATGCGATCTTTAGAGATCGGGCATCATCATGTTGTCGCCCTGCTTGTCCTTGGGCTGCTTTTTGGGCTTGTCCAAGGTGGGGACGGCGAGGCCGGCTTCGATAAGCGGCTTGGTCTTTGTGCCGCTGGTTGTCTCCGTCGTGCCCGTGGTCTTGGGATCTGACTTGCTGTGCGAGCTCACCCGTGCGGCTTTGCTCATCGGCTGCGAGAAGTTGTAGCGCTGCTTGGCCTGCTCGCTGTTGAACTCCCACGAGAAACTCAAATCCTCGTAGCCGCTCTTCTTGAGCACGATCTCGAGGGGCAGCTCGTCTGACTCATAGCGCAGCTTGGCGGGTGTCTTGCCCTCGAAGTTGCCGTTGACCCAAATCTCCGCTCCTTTGGGTGCGGAGGTGATGGCCGCGCTGACCGAGACGGCCTTGACCTCAGGCTGAGCTTCGGTCTCCGGTGGCGTCACTTCGGGTTGCACGGGCTGGACGGGCTCGGCCTCGACCTTGGCGGCTGGCTCCTGTGCCTCGACAGCGGGCTGGACGGGCGCTTCCGCCACCTCCTGCTTTTTCGCGTCGCCGCCACCACCGAGCATGAGCGCGGCGGCGATACCCGCAGCCACGACCACTCCACCACCGATGAAGAGGGGCATCTTGCTCTTTGGCTGATGAATGCCGCTCGGAAACTGGGTCGAGGCGGCGTTCACCGGGGTGAGGCTGCCGGGCGCGGGCGTGAGCGGGACCTGGCCGCCATGGGTGGGCGCGCGCGTGGATGGGGGCAGCACAGGGCTACCCAGATTTGCTGAATAAAAACCAGCCAGTCCGCCGTTGGCCTCGACGAAACCCACCGGATCGGTGAGCGCGGCGATGAAGTCCTCCATGGACTGGTAGCGGGCGGCCGGGCTCTTCTCGAGCGCCTTCATGCACACGGCTTCGACGTGCGGCGGGATGACGCCGCGAATGGTCGAGGGTGGCGCCGGCGCTTGGGTGAGGTGCTGGACCAACACTTCGCCGTAGCCCTGCCCCTCGAAAGGAACGCGGCCGGTGATCATCTGATAGAGCACGACACCGAGCGCGTAGATGTCTGTGCGGTGATCAATGTTGCCGCGCCCTTCGCACTGCTCGGGAGACATGTACGAAGGCGTGCCCATGACGATGCCAGTCCGCGTGCGACTGGAGCCTGGTTGATCACCAGTGAGCTTGGCGATGCCGAAGTCGAGCAGCTTAACGAAGTCGTTGGTGCTGCGGTGCTTGACCAGGATGATGTTGTCGGGCTTGAGATCGCGGTGGACGATGTTGGCGCGGTGCGAAGCGGCCAGCGCATCGGCAACCTGCGCGCAGATGTGCAAGCTGCGCTCGGGCGAAAGCGGTGCCTGCTCTGCGATGACGTTCTCGAGGGGATGGCCGTCGAGATGCTCCATGATGAAGTACACCATGTTGCCCGTAGGGCTCGGAATCGTGCCGTAGTCGATGATATCGACGATGTTGGGGTGATCGATGTCGTTGACGGCTTTGGCCTCGTTGAAGAAACGAGTCACCACATCCTGGTTGGACGCAAACTCAGGATGCAACACCTTGAGTGCGACCTTCTTGCCGATCAGCGGATGCTCGGCCAAGTACACCGAGCCCATTCCGCCTTCACCGATCTTGCGTGTGACTTTGTAGTTGCCGATGGTCGCGTTGATCAGCGGATCCGCTGCGCCCTGACTGGTCTCTTGTTCACCCGACATAGTCTTGATCCAATAGTCTCGATCTGGTCTGAAAGGTTGTCGCTAGAATTGCGAACTCATCTTGCTTTGCTCGGCGTACGCTGTCCAATACGCAGGAGTTGGGCACTTGGGTGCAAGCCCCGGGTACAACACAGAGGAGTCCGAGCGGCCAGGGCCTAGGACTCATTGATATCACGCAGAAAAACTTTGCCGCATCCCCCCACCATGGTAGCACTAAACATGCGCAGAGCTGGCAACCTCTTGGCATTGTCGCTGGCACTCACAGTGCCTACAGCGGCGCTTAGCGGCACTTCGGCCCATGCCAAGCGCGGCCGCACACCTGCCATTGCCGCCCTCACCAAGGACGGCAAACCCAACGTGCAGTCGGCGGCCTGCATCGCCGTGGATGCCGAAACCGGTGAGGTGGTCTTCGCCAAAAGTCCAAACGCTGTGCGCGCGATCGCATCCACCGGCAAGGTCTTCGTGGCGATGGTGGCACGCAAGTTCAAGCTCGATCTCGACGCCATTACCGAGATCACCAAGGAAGACGCGGAATTTGCTCGCGGCGGCTCCCGAACACGACTCCTGGTTGGTCACAAATTTCGCAACCAAGACTTGCTGCGCGCCATGCTGATCTCCTCCGACAATCGCGCCTGCACAGCGCTGGGCCGAGCGGTGGGCCTAACACCCACCAAACTGGTCAAGGAGGTCAATGTGCTCGCGAAAGAGCTCGGTCTGAAGAAGACGAAATTTTCGGATCCAACCGGGCTCAACGGCAACCACAGCACCGCAAACGAAATGGCCAAAGCGCTGGCCGCGGCCATGAAGGATCCCCTCTTGGCGGAGATCATGGGCACCCGCGACACGGTCGTGCGCTCGGTGGCCAAGCGGCCCACGGCCATCGCCTATCGCAACACCAATCGCCCCCTGCACAGCGATCGCTACCAGGTGCTCGGCGGCAAGACGGGTTTCACAAACGAAGCCGGTTATTGTTTGCTGATTCAAGCGGAGATCGCGGGCCGCAAGCTCAACATGAGTTTCATGGGTGCCAAGGAAGAGCTGACACGCTTCGGCGATTTCGGGCGCGTGGCATCCTGGATCGAAACCCAGGCGAGCTCGCAGCCCGCGGCCAAGGCGGGTGCCAGCACGAGCGCCGAGGCCGGTGCCAGCTCGGGCGCCAAGGATCCCGCAACCGTCTCGAGCGGCACGACCACGGCCGCCAGCAGTGCAGCCAAACGAGCCGATTAGCTCCGCCCGCTGGCTCTACCGAGCACCGATGGCCTTGTAGTGAACCGCCTCGCTCGTCTGGGCCAGACTTAGCTAGTACTGTCGAGCCATGGAAAGCTCGATCGTCCAGTACACCCTCGAAGACCAGATCGCCACCATCACCATGGACGATGGCAAGGCCAACGCGCTCTCCCCGACCATGATCGCGGAGCTGGACGCGGCACTCACCAGGGCGGAAGGCGAAGCGCTTGCCATCATCTTGGCCGGGCGACCTGGTCGCTTCAGCGCCGGCTTCGATCTGAAAGTCATGATGAGCGGTCCCGATGCCGCGCTCGACATGATCGTCTCCGGTGGTGAGCTCTTCATGCGCCTGTATCAATTTCCCAGGCCCGTGGTCATGGCGGTCTCCGGGCACGCGCTGGCCGGCGGCATCTTGTTGGCGGCAACCGGTGACACCCGCATCGGTGTGCGCGGTGACTTCAAGCTCGGTCTCAACGAAGTGCACAACGGCATGGCGGTGCCCGTTCTTGCCCACGAGCTCGCTCGCGATCGCCTCTCGCCCAAGGAGCTGCAGGCGGCCGTCATCCAGGCCAAGATCTACAACCCCGAAACGGCGGTCGAAGCCGGTTGGCTCGATAGCGTGGTCGATGGCGAGAATCTGGCCGGCGTCGCCATGCAAGAAGCCAAACGTCTAGGCGCCCTGCCCGGCAAAGCCTACGCACTGAGCAAGAAGAGTCTGCGCCGCCAGACCATCGAGTACATCAAGGGCAGTATGGACGACAATCTCGCCGAGCTCACCGGCAAGAAGTAGGCGTTCCTGCATGTGGTCCCGGCGACAGCTTCTCCTGGCCATGGGCCAGGCCACCGCCGGCGGCGTGGTAGCCGGCTTTGTCGGCGCCTGCCGTGAGTCGCGTCGCAACGCAACCCCGGTCGTGCATCAGCGCCAGGTAGGCGACCTTCTATCAGAACTTTTCCATCTCGCGGACCGACGCCTCGAGCGAGCCTACGTCTGGTCCAGACGAAGCGACACCTACCGGGTCCGCATCGATTCCAGTGAGAATCGCTTCGACTCCGAGAGCGAGCACTGGGTCATCGTCGGCGGGTATCGCGATGGTGCCGAGCATTCCAGCGCCCTCCTGGGTGCCTCCGTCGACGACCTGCGCACATCAGCCCTCGAGTTCCTGGCTCGTTTCACCCCGCGTTCGAAGGAGGCCGCAACCCGCTTGCCAAAGCGCCTGCTGCTTGGCGATGCCGATGCCACCAGCCTCGAGGCCAGACATCCCAGCGAGTTTCGCGACCCCGCCCAGGCTCTCTTCGAGAAGGCCCAGAGTCTCAGCGAAAGTCGCATCGTCTTCCGAGGCTCGTACATCGAATCAACCCGCTGCGATCAGTCCTTGCTGAGCGCCGCCCACAACCAGCGCATCCACAGCCTGCGCACGCGTGGTGGTGTGATGCTGGGCGCGTGGAGTGGCGACGAGATCGCAAGCAGCCACGAGCAGGCCTCCGGCATCGGCGGGCCCGAGCTGCTTCAAATCTCCGACGGCCAGATCGAGGCGGCGGCGGCAGAGGCCCTCTCGCATCTGCATGCGCGCTCCTCGGCCAGTGGCGAGCAAGAAGTGCTACTCAATCCCGAAGCCAGCGCGACGATCGCCTTTCACGCCTTCGCTCGCGCCCCAGCCGCGCTGCACAGCGACTCGCCGCTGCTGCGCATCATCGACGATCCGAGGGTGGGCTACGGTCAGCTGCAGCGCCAAGACTCCGGCCAGGAAGCGCGTGTCAGCACGCTGGTCGGTACGCTCGAGTCGACGGAGAGGGCGCCAGGCTACCTGCGCCGAGATGAGAGAGCGCTCCTTCGCCGCATGCCGGCGAATGTCAGTGTCGTTGCCGGCTCGACACCAAGCGATGCGCTGATTAGCTCGGTGAAACAAGGTGTGCTCGTGCAAGGTCCATTGCACTGCGCCCTCAGCCCCGATGGCGATCGTTTCTCGCTCTTGTGTTCGCAGGCGCGCGAGATTCGAGATGGGCGCTTCACGGGCCGACTCTTTGCGAGGCAACTGGTCATGGCCGACCGTCGCGACTTCGTGGCGTCGACGCGCGCCCTTGGATCGGAGAGCAAATCGCTGGCCTTCACGAGCTGGGGCATGCCCATGTCGGCAAGCGGGGCCCACTGGCTCAGCCGTGCTCGAGTGGAGGCCGGATGATGGCGGTAGAAAACATCGTGCGCGCCTTGCGAGGGAGCGTGGGCGTGGCCGAGTTCATCGTGACGCAGCGCCGAGTCGACGAGCTTCGGCGTCATGTGGGCACACAGAGCTCCCTGGACCGTCGTCGAGAGCAGATCAGCGAGGCCCAGCTCTTCGTCGATCGACGGCAAGGTCGCGGCCAATCGCGACTGCAGCTACTCGAAGAGCAAGCTCTGCCGGCGCAGATTCGCGACGCCTCGGTGCGGGCACTGGCCTCGATCGGCCCGTCCTGGCGCTTGCAACCACCGGCAGCACCGGCGCGGGTGACGGTAAGCGACCGAGGCTGGCAGCACGCTCCCGCCGAGATCATCGAGAGCGCGCTCGAGCAGTTCATCTCGCATCTTCCCAGCGACATGCGAGCACTCGAACTGGACTTGGTGTTTTCCCGAGACTCCCAGGAGACCGTGGTTAGCACCGGCCTGCACGGCAGCTTCGAACGCACACTCCTCGCGGTCAGCGCCAAACTGCAGAAGGGCACTGCCCGGCCCATCCCCGTGCAGTGGATGGCTCGCCGACAGGCGGATCTGGCCTGGCAGGAAGGCATGCAGCGAGCGTCTCGTCTGAGCCTGGACTACCAAGATGCCAAGCCACTGGAGGCAAGTGCGGTGGATGTCTTGCTGCTGGCGGATGCCTATGCCCCAACCGCCATCGACGACTACGGCATATGGACGGCGATCGTCGAGCAGTGCTCCGCCGAGCTCTTTCGGCATGGCATGGCTCGTTACGGACTCGGCCAAGCCATCACACCAGTGCCCGCCAGCGGCGACACCCTCGGGGCAAGCAGTGACGGCACCATCGACTACGCCCTGCACAGCGCGCCCTTTTCGAGCGATGGCCAGGCTGTGCGACGTTTTCCACTGGTCCAGCAGGGGCTCGCTGCCGGGCACGCCATCGATCACCGCGAAGCGGCCTTGGCAGGCATGTCGGCCAATGGAGGCGTTCGCAATCTCAGCATCGCCGGTGGCAGCAAGAGTCTCGAGGAACTGATGATACCGGGAGGACGCCCCTTGCTCATCGTCGAGCGAGTCGCTCAAGTACAGGCATCTCCTCGCGGATCTCTTCTGCTCCAGATCGATTGCGCGCGCTCGGTGCGCAAGAGCGCCACAGGGCCACAGGAGGAGCGCACCCGCGGCGGTGTGCTCAGTGGAGATATCTATCAATGGCTGGAGCACGCGTATTACAGTAGGGAGATGCACAGCTCGCCGGGGTATCGCGGTCCCAAGGGCATTCGCTTCGATGGCTTGTGGGTGCAGTCGTGAGCGCGGGCGGCGTGGGGACGAGTCGGCCCCTTCCCGAAGCGATGCAAGAGGCGATGCGAGGCGTGTCCTGGCATGCCAGTCTGCCGTGCCCACCGCTCGCTGCGTTGCGCGCCCTCGACCTGCCCTACTTCGATTTCGCCGGCACGGAGTGTGAGGGGCTGCTCATCACCAGCGCTCTTCTGGCCGATCAGGTGCTCGGCATCTTTGCTGGCCTGTGGGCTCTGCGCTTTCCTATCCACAGCATTCGGCCCATGACCGAATTCGCGGGGGACGATGGCCTGTCGATGGCCGCCAACAATAGCTCCTGCTTCAATGCCAGGCGCATTCGCGGAACCACTCGCTTGTCGAGCCACAGCTACGGGGCCGCCATCGACATCAACCCCGTACAAAATCCGATCATTCGCGAGGGCATCGTGCGTCCTGATGCCGGCCGTGCGTATCTCGATCGCAAGGATCTGCGACCCGGGATGATCGTCGAGGGCAGCGCCGCGCTACAGGTCTTTCTCGACGCTGGTTGGAGCTGGGGCGGCCACTGGCAAGAGCCTCTCGACTACCACCACTTCTTCCGAGCCGATGTGAAGAGCTAAAGAAAGGTGCCCGGCAGGCTGCTGCTACTGCGACGGGCAACGCAAGCGCCTGCTTACTTCTTGCCGAGCTTGCGAGGAACCTGGTTGCTGACCACGGGAATGCTGCGGTCAGCCAGGTAGCTGTACGCGAAGTACGAGCCGAGCACGCGCTTGGTGTAGCGACGCGCTTGATCGTCTTTGATTCGCTCGACGAACTCATCGAGATCGTACTTGTGACGCGAGCGAATCCAGGAGCGAACCCGTGCACGCCCAGCGTTATAGCCTGGCACCATGAGTCCGACCCGACCCTCGAAGGCCTCTTGCAAGGACTGCAGGAAGTGCGAGCCGATGGTCACGTTCTTGACGGGATGCTGGAGATTTTCGCGGGTCACCTCGATGCCGCTATCGGCCGTGTGATCGCGCGCGGTGGGAAAGATCATCTGCGTGAGGCCGATGGCATTGGCGTACGACTCGCGCGCAGGATCGAAGGCACTCTCTTCGCGAACGATGGCCATCTGCAGCGCGGCCGGGTAGCTGTACTTGCCGGCAAACTCCTGCACGAGATCCCAGTAGGCGAGAGGATAGGCTAGACGCCAGAGCTTGGCTCCGACCCCGCTCGGCCAATGACGGCGGTACTCGATGCTGTGCCAGCGACCGATCCAGTGACTCTGCTCGTAGTCACCAGCCAGATCGAGCAAGAGCTGTGAGGCCAGCAGCCAATCGAGCTTGTCGGCATCGACCTGCGGATCGCGACCGGCCGGGGGCGTGAAACCAAGTGCAGCGAGCTCACGTCGCGCCTCTGGCGCTAGGCCCAGGCGGGCGAGCTCGAGGGCACTGGCGAAGGCCGCGCTGCCATAGACCGGGCGATCGCGCAGCTGCAAGCTGGTGCCGCTCTCGTCCTTGGCAATCTCGGCGCTGAGGCTCGCGAAGCGATCGGGCCAGGACTCGCGCAAGCGATTGAGAGCCAGCATGGAGTAGTAGGTCAGTGGATACTTGCGAACACAGTCCTCGTAGGCGCTCGCTGCTTCCTCGGCTTTGTGCAAGTGCCCGAGTGTGCGAGCAAGCCAGTAGTAGGCCTGCCCTTCGGCCCACCAGTTGATCTCGACGGGCACCAGATCGATCTGTTTGCGCAACCACGTTTCGGCCTGTTGGTAGTTGCCCTCTTGATAGGCATGGCGGGCAAGGCGCCAGAGGGCCACCGAGCGCATGTCGCCCTCGGGATAGAGCTCCGGCAATGTCGACAAGAGCTCGGTGACTTTCTTTTGATCGCCCAGCTCATCGTAGAGTTCGGCCTGGCGCAAGCGGGCATCGTCGGCGTAGCTGTGCTCTTTGTACTGCTCGACATAGGCGTGAAAGCTGGCACCCTTCTCGAGTTGCTTGGCGCGCCCGTAGGCAAGCCCAGCCTGGTACGCGGATTTGACCTCGTAGTTGGTGTTGCCGCTGGCCTTGCAGGCAACAATGGCGGGCTCAAAGAGCGGAGCGGAGCGGGCGTATTGTCGCTCTTTGTAGACCGACTTGGCGCGGTGAAAGAGCGCCTGACAACGCTGCTCCGAGCTGGTCTCGGGGTCGTCGACAACCGCGGCAAAATCGCTCTCCGAGTCGATGTTGCGCATGGCATCGAAGTAGGCCATGCCGCGCTCCAGACGCTCGCTGCTGGTGAGAGCCGCATCGACATCGGCTTCGATGGCGCGCACATTGCCAACCCACGTCGACACGGGTGAGGAGACGACGAGGTGGCGCCAGGTTGCCCTGGCCTCGTCCCTCTGGCCCAAGGCGCGCTGCGATTCACCCAGACGAAAGAGCGCCTCGTCGCGCAGAGGATTGCCTGGCTTGGAGTCGAGGTAGATGCGATAGCCTTGCACCGCGCCCTGGTTGTCGCCGGCGGCACGGGCGGCCTCAGCAAGCAAGAAGGCACTATCACTTGCCCATGGACTGGAGGCCTTGACCTGCGAGGCGTGGGTGGCGGCTCGAGCGTCTCCTGATCGCGCCAGTGCGCGCGCCGCTTGAAAGTGCAAGAAGTCGGCGATGGCCGAGGGTGTACTGGCAGCTGCCACGAAGAGCTCGGCCGCCGCTTGCCAGTTGCCGCGATCGCGTTCGACGATGGCCAGAAAAACTCCTAGACGCCATTTTTCGCTGGCATCCGTGGCATCGGCACCTGCCGCGCTGGCTGCGGCGGCGGCTTGCTCTAGCTCCTGACGCCGGTAGCGCAAGAGCGCCTCATGGGCCTGGCCCACGGAAAAGTAAGGGGCGATCGCAGGTAGGGGAAAGGCCACGGGCTGCTCGGCCTGGTCCTCCTCGGCGGCTCGGGGCTGGTCCATTTCCATGGGTCGGGCCGCCTCGCTCTCGGGGGGCGCGGCCCTGGGCGGGCTGTTCGCGCTACACGCCACCAGACAAAGCACCCACACAGCTCGCATGGAACTAAGTCTAGCAGCCAACGCAAATGCTCCCTGGGCAAAGGCTTGGCACGGCCCGGCCGGTCCACAGCGCTAACATACTTAAATATAACGCATTATTTGACTTGCAAGCCCTGGCTGGGCCCCTACACTGGGCGCCTTCATGGCCGATCGATTTCGATTCCCGCTCAAACAGGCGGTGCGTCTGGCTGGCTGGCCCTTCGAGACCAGGGATCGGGATCGGCAGGTGGACGCCATCGTCGTGCTGGGCGCTCCCTTGCGGGCCGATGGCCACCTGAGTCTGGCCGGCCGGGAGCGGGTGGAGGAAGCCGCCCGGCGCTATCGAGCCGGAATGGCCCCTTTGGTGCTGTTTACGGGCGGCGCGGCCCATAGTGCGGCGGAGGCCCCGGCCATGGCCAAGCGCGCGAAAGAGCTCGGCGTGCCGGCCGAAGCCATCCTCATTGAAGACAAGTCGCGAACCACGGCGGAAAACGCGCGCTTTTCTGCCGAAATATTGCGATCGCGCGGCGTGAAGAGCGTCTGGGTTGTGAGCCAACCCTTCCACCTCCGCAGAGGCCGACAACTTTTTCGCCAACAAGGATTTAGCGCCAGCGCCCACCGACTCGAAAGCAGCGTGCAGTACCAGTATCCCCAACTGGCCTGGCGCTGGGTGGCTCGCGAATACGTCGCCTGGTTGGCCCACATCTTCCTGGCGGAGCACTAGCGCTTCCTTCGCTCCCCCTCCAACATCCGCCCCGTCCGCCTGCCCACGCCTGGCGCCCGCCTGGCCCCCCGCTCGGCCTCTGCCCCCTCCCTCCCTTGCAACCCAACCTAACCCTCTGACAACAACGACGATGAACCGATCGACCCAAGGACTCACTATGCGCGCTCAGTTATCCCTCCTCCTACTCGCTTCCCTCAGCACTCTGGCCCTCGCCTGTGGCGGCGGTGGCGAATGCGAGCAAGCGTTCGACCAAGAGATCAAATGCTCCGAAGACCCAGTCGCAGCCAAGAAGGAAGCCGAGAGCTTTCGCAAGGCCGCCATCGCAGCGTGCAACGCTGACAAGAGCAATCCTCGCATGAAGACCGCCATCGAGTGTGGCAAGAAGAAGAGCTGCGATGAGTTCAAGGCCTGCAAGCTGCAAGCTCGCTCCGCCGATGACATCAAGGAGATCGAAGAGAACCTGGCCGGCGGCAAAGCCAACGAAGCCATGAAGACCTGCTCCTATTCTCTGGAGACCTACAAGGCCGTCCCCGCCTTCAAGGCCGCTTGCGACAAAGCCTTCACGGCCGCCTTCGCCAAACTCGACGACAAGGACGCTCGCGACGACGCCCGCTACACCTGCACCTCTAGCACAAGTGGCAAAGAGTGGCTCGCCGCCAGTGAGCCTTTCAAGGCCGGCTGCGTGGCCCTCAAGGACCAGCTACAGAAACTCGTCACCACCCAGCGCGACGAAGGCACCGAGTTCGACTACAGCACCTGCTCGTCCTACCAGGACATGGTCAAGGCTCTGGACGAAGCTGGCGCCGCAGCTGCCGAACTTCTCTGCAAAGAAGCCGATCAGTCTGACGACTACGCCAAGGCCATCGCCGCTGCCCAAAAGAACATCGACGAGAAGAGCGCCAGCGTGCCCTACGAGTGCAAATCCTTCCTCGACGCCAAAGAGGGCTTCGCAGGTTCGGAGTGGTTTGCCGGTAAAGCCAGCAGCCTGGCCAAGACCTGCTACGGCGACCTCGGCAAGATCGTTCTCGCCGGCGTGACCAGCTACTGCCCTCTGGATGCCAAGGACACGCACACCTACGCCGCCGAGTTCAAGCTCGCCGACGCGGATGCCGATCTGGCTGCCCTGCTCGCCAAGACCGCTAGCAAGTGCAACTAGTCCACGCGTAGTCACAGGGGCCGCGTACGCGCGCCCACCGTGATCGTCTCGCAGGCCATCGCCTCCGAAACCGAGAAGAGCCCGCCAAAAGCGGGCTCTTTGCGTTTTGCTCGCGGCCGATGAGCCATGCCCTTGCGCTCGAGCAAGCGGGCAGGTTTCGGTCGCCGCCAGTGCGCTTAGGGCGTGGGCGTCTCGCTGCCAGGCGCGGGCGCCTGGGGCGCTGGCTCGGGCGTCTTGCTACCGGGAGCACCGACGCTGGCAGCGCCGGGCAAGAGCCGGAATTCGATGCGGCGATTCATCTGCCGGCCGACATCCGTGGCGTTGTCGCCAATCGGCGCATCGGGACCCATGCCCACCGTCGAGATCCGGGTGGCATCGATGCCCTTGTCGACCAGGTACCACTTCACGTAGTCGGCGCGCTTGCGCGAGAGCGTGCGATTCGCCTCGATGTTGCCTTGATCGTCGGTGTGGCCACTGATCTCGATGCGAACACTCTTGTGCTCGTTGAGCACCTCGAAAGCCTTGTCGAGTATCACCCGCGACTTGCGAAGAATTCTGGCACTGCCGAACTTGAACTGGATGCCCTCAATGGTGCCAGTGAAAGCCTGCACCTGCTCAGGAATGACGTCGGGACAACCATCTTCATCCTCGTAGCCGTTGAGGTTCTCTGCTTCGCCAGGGCACTGATCGATGACGTCGGGGCGGCCGTCGCCATCGTTATCGGGATCGGGACAGCCGTCGTCATCCATGAAGCCATCGACATCTTCAGCCGCGGCCGGGCACTGATCGCGGCTGCCAAGCAGGCCATCGTTGTCAGAATCGACCTCGGGACAGCCGTCCTCGTCGTCGATGCCATTTTGGATCTCGGCCAACTCGGGGCATGCGTCGGTAGCATCGGGAACGCCGTCGCGATCACGGTCCGCGACTCTCTCTGTGTGATCTTCGACCGTGATGTCGACCGGCGCGGCCGTCGGCTCATCCTTGCCGAAGGTGTAGCTGATACCTAGGTGCAACTCCGAGAGGGCCGACACCGTGTCGACGCGCGAGGCGGTCATGCCCACCCGCAGATCGGCGCGCAGGTCGACCTGATCGGCGAGACCGTAGCGCAGGCCAGCCCCAAGGTAGGAGGCAAAGTCCGTATCGGGGCTGGTCATAAACTTGTTGGAGCCAAAGACGGTTTCACCGCCGATACCGACGAGCGCGAAGGGCACCAGCTTGTTGTCAGGATAGAGATCGAGCAGAGCGCTGACACGCCAACCCGCGACGGGTGTGTCAATCGATGCGCGCCCGGAGCCACCCTCGGTGGATGAGAAGGTAAACTTGCCTTCGACCTCGGCGTTGAGCTGAGGACGGATGGTGGAATCCGGCAAGATGGAATCGAGCAGCAAGTAGCTGGCCCGAAGGCCAAGGAGAAAGCCAGAACCTGGCACCTGATCATTGTGGAAGGAATTGCCGAGCTCATTCTCCGAGCTCAGGTAGTTGCCGCCCAGGAAAGCGCCGGCTCGCACACGGCTGGAGAGCCCGGCCCCGACATCGCCCCGACCATCGGCATCGACATCGCCGTCGGAGCCCACATGCACCGCAGCTTCCTGGGCATGTGCGACCGGCAGCGCGAGGAACGACCAGACAAGAGCCACGGGAAGCGCAGAATTCGAGAATTTGAGTTTGCTCACGAGAGTTCCTTGTCTAGACCGTTGCCGACTCTATCAAAGATTCAAGCCGAGCCGACGCTATCGACCCCGGGTATTGTTGCGCCAGCGCCCCAGGCACGTTCAAATACCAACCTCGCTATGATCGGCCTCGCGATAGCCAAGGAGATATAGAGTAATGCTGAAATTCAGTACCAATCCCGATGTCGCTGAACAGCAGATGAACGCGATCATCTTCTATCTCACCGCTTTCGGCTACATAGATGGCGATTTCGACCGCAGCGAAAAGATCTTCGTACGAGACTACATCGCCAAGCTGGTCAGCACCCGAGCTGACGATGCCATGCCCGACGCCAGCCCCGACGTGCGCAACGACATCGTGACACGCTTCACCACCCACTTCCTCGAGGTCTTCGAGCAGACAGACAACTACGTTCGAGAGCTGTTCACCGAGGTCGTTGCCAACGAGGAGGACGTCGACGGCTTCGTGTACGCCAAACTCAAGCTGCGCAGCTACGAAATTTTTAAGAGTTTTGATGAGGACAACCAGCTGGCCCTGCTGGCGACCATCGACGAGCTGATTGGGGCCGATGGCAAGGTGCACCCCGCAGAGGCCAAGTTTCGCCAGGAGATTAACGACCTCTTGAGCAGCGAGATTCCCCTCGACGATGACGAGATCCACGTGGTCTCCGATGACGTCAAGATATCGGCACCGACGACGCTGGTGAGCGAGCACGACAACCACCCGATCTTCGAGCCGCTGGAGCGTCACTATTCCTCCGACCCCGCCAAAATTCGCAAGCAGGCGGATGCCGATCGCGCCCTCATCGAGCGCACGATGAACCTGCTGCAGGCGGCTCGCGAGCGCGGCGCGGGCAAGCTCACGGGCAAACAGAGCGTTGACGAGCTCGACGGTCAGAAGCCCTTCCTCGACGGCAACATCATGGTCCATCCTAGGCAGGCAGACGAGAACTACGAGCTCATCGTCCTCGGCGACCTGCACGGCTGCTACAGCTGTTTGAAGGCTGCCCTCTTGCAGTCGAATTTCTTCGCCAAGGTCGAAGCCTACCGCCTGGAACCAAAGAGCAATCCCAATCCCAAGCTGGTGCTCTTGGGCGACTACATCGATCGTGGGCACTTCAGCTACAACGGCGTGTTGCGCACGGTGATGCAGCTCTTTTGCTCGGCCCCTGAGCATGTCTTCCCGCTGCGAGGCAATCACGAGTACTACCTGGAGTACCGCGGGCGTATCTACGGTGGCGTCAAACCCGCCGAGGCCATCACCACCTTGCAGGGCCACATGCCCGACGAGATGTTCGAGACCTATATGGCCTTGTTCGAGAGCCTGCCCAACCTGCTCTTCTTCGATCGCACGCTCTTTGTGCACGCCGGCATTCCACGGGACGCGGATCTGCGCGCCAAGTGGAGCGACCTTGGCACTCTCAATGATCCCGACTTGCGCTTCCAGATGCTGTGGAGTGATCCCAGCCTGGCCAAGTACATCCCCGAAGAGTTGCAGGCGCAGAACGCGCGCTTTCCCTTTGGACAAAATCAGTTCGAAGCCTTCATGGCCAAGGTCGGCTGTACAACCCTGGTGCGCGGCCACGAGAAGGTCGTCGAGGGCTTCCGCTCGGTCTACAAGGATGGCGGCGCACGCCTCATCAATCTCTTCTCATCTGGCGGCGAGAACAATCTCGATCTGCCCGAGGACTCGAGCTACCGCGACGTCACGCCCATGGCCATGACCATCACCATGAGGGGTTCGGAAACCAAGATCTTGCCGTGGGTCATCGACTACGAGCGCTTCAACGACCCCTCGCGCAACAAGTTCTTCGCTACCGCGCCAGAGATCGCCCACAAGGCGCACTGAGAGGGGCTGATGCGAGCGGAGGGCGAGCGGCGCCCTCCGTGCCAGGTATTGCGCCGCCCAGCGCCGATACCTAGCGCCAGACCACGGGCAGGATCGTCGTGGTCTGCACGGCCGTGTCGCGGAAGGAATGGACCTGGGCCAGGGTCTTCTCGAGGACGCTGGCGGCATCAGCGCCGAGTAGGAGCTTCACCTCGGCAAGGAGCTGGGTCTGCCCCATGCTCACGCCGGTGGAGTACTTGTGCACGTAGTCCATGAGCGTGGGCTCGGGAGGATAGACCTCAAGTTCACCCGTGCTCTCCAGTTGAGCCAGTTTGGTGGCGTGGGCAATGGCGGCATCCAGACCGCCGATCTCGTCGACCAGACCATTGGCGAGGGCGGCCTTGCCCGTCCAGACCCGACCTTGCGCGATGGTGTGAATCTGCTCGTAGCTCTTGCCGCGACCGGCCGCAACACGCTGCACGAAGACCTTGTAGATGTCTTCCATCATGGCTTGGACGGCATCACGCTCGTCCTGGTTCCAGGCGCCCATGGTCGACCACATCATCGAGCGCTTGCCCCTACCCATGGGAAAACTCTTAACTCCGAGCTTCTCGAGGGCGCCGCCTATGGCCAACTTGCCGCCCACGACGCCGATCGAACCGGTGAGGGTGGTCTCGTCGGCGAAGATGCGATCCGCGCCACTGCTGATGTAGTAGCCACCCGATGCAGCCACGCCGCCCATGGAAACCACCACGGGCTTCTTGGCCTTGATTTCCTCAACGGCGTGCCAGATGAGCTCGCTTGCGAGCGCACTGCCACCGCCAGAGTCCACGCGCAGGACGACGGCCTTGACCGAGTCGGCAGCTGCCAGCGCCCGCAGGGTCGCGATCATGGTGCGTGAGGCGATTTCCCCGCTCGCACCAACCATACCCTCGCCCTCGCCGTCGATGATGTTGCCGACCGCGTAGACCACTGCGATGTGATCGCCGCTTGCGCGCTCACGTGGCTGCAAACCGAGCATCTTCATCAGCTCGGGAATGCCTGGCTCGACCTTGTCTTCCAGGCCGATCTGCTTCCAGGGCATGCCGCCCGCCACCTGCGTGCGAAAGCTCTCGTAGCCAATTTCTTGGTCGATGAGCTTGGCGGCAATGGCTTGCTCGCCGTTGAACATGGCGATGTCGATGAGGGAGCGGACGGTGTCGGCATCGAGACCTCGACCCTGGGCGATGCCATCGACGAGGGTGGCGTAGTTTTGGTCGAGAATGGCGCCGAGCGTCTCGGTCATGGCCTCGGAAGGTTGATCGAGAGTGAGTGGCTCGGCCGCGCCCTTGTAGTCACCGACGTGCAGGAAATCGGCCTTGATGCCGAGCTTGTCGAGCAGGCCTTTGAGATGCAGTGGCATGGCCGCTACGCCGTTGATGCCAAGTTGACCGGTGGGTGCCAGCGCGATGGTGTCGCAGGCAGTTAGCAAATAGTAGGTGATGTTCGTGCTGCCCTCGCTGTGGCAGTAGAGCTTGCGGGCGCCCTCTTTCTTGAAGGCAAGCAAGGTGGCGCGCAGCTCCTGAGCGGCCGCCATACCAATGCCCAGGTCCTCGACGCGAAGCAAGAGCCCGGCAACATTGTCGTCGGCCGCGAACTCGCGCAGGCGCTCCTGCAACTGCCGCAAGGGTGTCCCCTCGCTTCCTCCGAACATCGAAACCGTTTCCAGTTCGGCAATTTGTCCCTGCAAGCCCATGGTCAACAGGTGCGGCTTGCTATCTGAGAAGTCTTCTGATTTCTGAGGCGCGTCGTAGATGCCCGGTTCGCCCATGTGCTCGAGCATGGATCCTATAGCCATCAAGCTGGCGCCATTCATCAGCCCCGATCCGAGACCGGCGGACTCTGCTTGCCCTTGAGCGCCGGAGTCGCCAGAGGAATCACCGGCCGGCATGGGCGGCTTTTCGCCCTTGGGTGTGCAGGCCAGCCCGCCAAGCGCGGAGAGGCCACTTGCCAGCCCCAGCGCGAGAGCCAGAGACAGAGCGGAAGCAGTGAGCGCGGAACGGGTTGCCTTCATGCAGCGGAGCCTACCGCAAGTGAAGGGCCAGGCTACTCGTCTTCGCCGTTTCCGGGATTGCTTCCGGGATTGCTTCCGGGGCTGCTTCCGGGGCTGCTTCCGGGGCTGGGAGCGGGCTTGGAGTCGGGGCCAGGAGTCGGCGTTGGCTTGCTCTCGGGAGTCGAATCGCCCGTGTCCTCGCCTGGCTCAGCGCCACCGGGAGATGCGCCGGAACCGCCCGGATCGCCACCCAATCGCTCGATTTGTCGGCGCGCCATGTCAGCTCGTCGGCTGGTCGGATGCTCTTCGATGAACTTGCGATAGCCGGCGATAGCCTGATCCTTGAGGCCTTGTTGCTGATAGCCCTCGGCGACACCCCAAAGAGCATCCTGGTAGCGCGAGGAAATACCCAGCGCCGCGCGAAAGCGAGCCTGCGCGCTGGCGAAGTTCTTCGCGTCCAGATGGCAGTAGCCGAGGCCGGTGAGGGCTTCCACGCCGCTGGGATTTCCGTCGAGGGCTTTCTCGTAGAGCTTGATGGCTTGGCTGCAGTTGCCGGTCTCCGCGAGCTTGTCGGCGCGCTCCAGAAGGCGGAGACCGGCAAC
>JAHEAK010000025.1 GCA_024642805.1 Kofleriaceae bacterium
GAGCAATGCGCGCCTAGACGGCACCGTCGAGCGAGTTTTTCACAGCACGGTCGCCCAGATTCCCGACCCGCCTCATGAGTGGGACCAAAGCCGCTCGCAGTTCGACGCCGGTCGCAATGACGGCTTTGTGCGCGAGTACCAGCGCCTCCACGGCAGCCAGGTTGCTCCCCACGTCATGGGCTACCTCGAGCGCGAAGAACAACCTTTCAGCTGGGCGCTCGCCGACGCCTACGCTACCAGCGATCGCTGGTTCTCCTCTCTGATGGGACCGACCTGGCCCAATCGCATGTACCTGCATTCGGGACAGAGCGGTGGCCTCACCAGCAATGAGCTGCCAACTAGCGGTGGCATCGATTGGCCCTCCATTCACCACCAGCTCAATGAGGCCGGCGTCGATTGGGCCTATTACTTTCAAGACCTGCCCTTCGTCCCCCTCTTCAAGGGGCTCGACATCGATGGACGCGTGCATCGCGTCCACAATGATTTTTGGGCTGACGCGCGCGATGGCCGGCTGGCGCCTGTGACCTGGGTGGAGCCCAACTTCGATCTCAACGATGACCATCCACCGCGCCACCCCATGTTGGGCCAGCAATTCCTGGCCACCGTCTACGCCGCGCTGGCGCAGAGCCCGCAGTGGAACAACTGCATGCTGGTGGTGCTTTACGATGAGCACGGCGGCTTCTTCGATCACGTGCCGCCGCCACTGGCAGATGACGCGCGCGCCGAGTTCGGCTTTTCACAGCTCGGCTTTCGCGTGCCAGCCTTCGTCGCCGGGCCTTACATCAAGCAGGGCTATGTGAGCTCTGTGGCTCGCGATCACTGCAGCGTGCTCAGTCACATCACCAGGCTCTACGGACTCGAGCCTCTGACCGAGCGAGTGGCCTGGGCTCCCGACTTGCTGGACTTCATCGACCTCGATCGACTAGCCGCTGGCAAGCCAAGACCCGCCGTCGTCATGCCAGAGCTCATCGTCGACGAGAGCATGATCACGGCCGCTCTCGCCGACGGCCGACCAGGGCAGCCCGAATTGGCAGCCTTGGCCGAGGCAGGCTTTTTCCCTGCAGGTCTCTGTCAGCGCCACCGAGTTCGCGAGCATGCCTACGCCACCGCCGCCGTCGCCGAGTCCCTTGGCGCGGGCCGCCTCCGGCAAGGTCGCTAGGCAAGGTCGCTGGGCAAGGGCGCTAGGCAAGGGCGCTGGGCAAAGGCGCTGGGCGTCGGCATCAAGCTTGGCTGCGCTCGAAATCACGCGCCTCCACACACCGCCAGCGTGTAGGCGCCATGGTAGTTTTGGCTCCGACCATTGAATCTTCGCGGCCCTGCGCCCGTCGATGCACTGCGATCGCATGCCCCGCTCACGCAAAGGGGCACAGGAGAAGACCATGAAAGCAAGCCTCATACTCGCCGCCAGCCTCGGACTCGGACTGGCCTTCGCCAGCAACGCCGACGCGCAATATCGCAAGAACGAGACCGTCGTCATCTCGCTGAAGGTCGACAGCTGGACCCCGCACGAAGGCGAGGCCGGAACCCTGGTCACGCTCAGTGGCAGCGGCTTCACGCGCAAGACCCAGATCCTCGTGGGTGGACGCAAGGTGAACCCGGCGCAAGTCGGTTCGCGATCGCTTTCCTTCCGCGTCCCGACAAGCTACGGCAACGGCGAGATCCTCTTGCGCAGTGCCGGTGTCGCCAACGACTACATCGTCGGCACCTTTAATGTCTGGGCCAACCCCAAGGTCAGCGGCTTCTCGCCTGCCTCCGGTACGCCTGGCACCAAGGTCGAGATTCGCGGTCAGGATTTCAGTCAAGACGACATGGTCTATCTGGGCAGCCAGAACCTGCCTGTCGAGAGATGGGCGAGCGGAAGTCTGATCGTCACCATTCCCCAAGGTGCCGCGTCCGCGTACCTCAGCGTCAAGAACAAGCGCAACGTCGAAGCGCGCAGCCCGCGTTCCTTCACCGTGGTTGCCCCTGCTCCCTACATCACCAGCTTCTCGCCCCTGCGTGGCCAACCAGGCTCGGTGGTGCGCATCACGGGCGGTAACTATGGCGACGACATCCGTGTTGCCTATGGCCGCCAGAACGTTGCCGTCACCCGCACCGGCAATGACTGGATCGAAATCACCATTCCAAGCAACGCCGACAAAGGCTGGCCGATCAACATCTCGAGTCGGCGCGGCAATGCGAGCAGCAGCACGGCCTTTGATCTGGAATTGCCTCCACAACTGTCGAGCTACGCACCGGCCTATGGTCATGTCGGCAGCCAGATAACCCTGCGCGGCCAGCACTTCCTGGCCGAGGACCGCGTCAGTCTCGGCGGTCAAAACTGCAAAATCGTCGATCTGCGCGACAACCTCATCGTCGTGGAAGTGCCAGGAAACGCCCACAATGGGCCTCTAGCCGTGCACAGGGGTGCGCAGAGCGTAGCCCTTGCCAACGACTTCGACGTGCTCTATCCGCCTGTGCTCAGCGGCATTGCTCCGCTACAAGGTGCGCCCGGCACGCAAGTCGTGCTTTCGGGTCAGCATCTCGACGACGCCAAGGTCTACCTCGGCAACACAGAAATCCGCGCCTCGGGCTATCGCGATGGACAGCTCACGGTGGTCATTCCCGAGCGCGCCATCAGCGGTGCCTGGCGAGTCACCACCCGCGGTGGCGAAGGCGCGTGGGCCAAACCCTTCGAAGTCTGGAACTACCCGAACATTCGCAAGCTCTCGCCGGTGCGCGGCCCGGTTGGCAGTGCGCTCACGATCTCGGGCACCATGCTCGGCAACGCAACCAACATCTATCTCGGCGACAAAGAGATGCCCATCATCAAGCGCGAAGGCGATGACACGCTCATCGTGCAAGTTCCACAAGGAGCGCGCGATGGCGCCATCGCCTACAGCTCCTATGGGCAAAAGACGCTGAGCAACTGGCGCTACGATGTACTGCAGGCGCCGGTGCTGACCAGCTACAGCCCCACCGAGGGCCCTTGGGGCACGCGTGTGAGCATCGCTGGCAGCGGCTTCGATGGTGATTGCCAGGTCCTCTACGGCGACAAACCTGCGCGGGTCCTTGGTTGGACGGCAAACAACATCAGCGTCGAGATTCCGCGCGGCGTCGACAAGAGTGACTACCTCGTGGTGCGCGGCCCAGGCGGCGACGCCCGCGCGGCCAATCCATGGGGCCTGCTCAATCCGCCCACGCTTCGCAAGTACTCGACCTATGCCGCAAAGCCCGGCTCCGAGCTAACACTCTGGGGCGAAGGCCTGGCAAGCGACACCATCGTTGGCTTTGGAACCAGCAACAGCAAGGTGCTGCGCGTGAACCCCGACAACAGTGTCGTGGTTGTTGTGCCAGCACTCGCGGCTGGTCCCTACCAGCTGAGCGTGCAAAATCGCGGCTTGCGTGCCGAAGGACGTCAGCGCTTCTCGGTTCTCGGTTTCGGTGAGGTCACCGGCATCAGTGCCAAGAGCGCCAAGGTCGGCGACACCATCATGCTCACAGGCTCGGGTCTGGAGAGCGCGCAGATCTGGTTTGGTAGCTACCAACTGCCCGTGCAGCGCGCCGACCGCCGCGGTCGCAAACTTTGGGTCAGCATCCCCGAGGGCTGCAGCGGTACGGGCGGACTCACCGTCGTCGACGGAAGCAACAAGTCGCAAAGCACTGTGCAGCTGAGCATCGAAGCGCCCAAGCCGCCGACCGTTCGCGACCATCGCACCGAGGATAAAGGCGATGACAAGAACAAAGGCAAAGGCCCCAAGGTCCGCGACCACCGCCGCGGCCGCTAAGAGCGTGCCCGCGCGAAGGGCTTTCTATCAGCGCCGCCTGGGCTGGCATGCCACGTCCAGGCCCCACGGCCTAACGCAAGACGTGCTACCACCGGCGCTCGCTCCCATTTATTCAGCAGCCTGCTAGGTGTACTCGTCCCCCAAAAGAAAGCGCCCGCCCGCAACCCAAAGGACAGGAACCAAGAACCGAGAACAAACCCCGAGCCGAAACGAACAAGGCCGACGCTTTCGCGCCGGCCAAGTTCCCAACTCGATCTAAAGACCTAGGTCCTACAGACCTACAGACCGCAGAGTGGATCGCTCGAGTTGATGCACTTGTTGATCTGCTCTTTGTCTTTCTTCTTCTTCTGCTCAGCAGCGCGCTGCTCTTTGCGAATGTTCTGCTCCTTGAGAGCCTGCATGCGCTCGCGACCAGCCTTGAGGTCAGCCTGCGCTTGCTTGCGAGCAGCGATTGCAGCCGCTTTCTCCTCTTCCGAGATGGCCGCTTCGAGCTTTTTGAAAGCCTCGTCCATATCGGCCTGTGCTTTGTCGATGTCGATCTGCGCCAGGTTGATCTTCTGTTGCAGCTCTTTTAGAGCCAGCTCGGCCTCGATCTTGTTGCGCTTCTCGGCAGCGCGATCGTCAGCTTGATTCTTGAAGAAGAGGGCCAGGCCGCCAACCAGAATCACCACGCCGATAGCGGCGATGATCCATGCCGGCTTCTTGCGCTTGGCTTCCATCTCGCGCAGCTCCATCTCTTTGGCGAGACGCTGCTGCTCGAGCACGGCTTGCGCTTCAATGCGCGCACGCCTTTCGGACTCTTCGAGGCGAAGTTGCTCTTCGCGTTGGCGACGCTCAACATCTTCACGGGCCTGACGCTCGGCGTTCTCGGCGGCCATGCGGCGCGCTTCTTCCGCATCGCGAACGCGGCGCTCTTCGGCTTCCTTTGCCTGACGAGCTGCTTCACGCGCCTGCGTTACGGCGTTGGCCTCTTCGTTAACGCGCTCCTCCTCAATGGTCTGGAGCTCACGCAGTGAAAAAAGAACTGAACTCTCTTTACGCTCAGACATGGGACTGATTTCTACCTCGCGGGTGGTCTTCTACTCAAGACGAAAGCAATATTTCTTATAGTTACCATGCACTTGTGAGATATGCAACGAACTTATGAACGATGCTCAATTCGTGACATCGCAGAGGGTGGACACCTTGCCCGCCTGAAAGCTTTGCGATAAAGCAGCGCCTTGTCGAACTCGCCTCCGAGCTACGTGGATCTGCACAGCCACATCCTGCCGGGCCTCGACGATGGCTCGCCGGACCTGGCCACCTCGATGGCTATGCTCGAGGGCTTGATAAGCCTCGGTTTTTCTACAGTTTGCGCGACGCCCCACCAGAAGACCGGCCAGTATCTGCCGAGTCTAAGCGCCATCGCCGAGGCCCACACCGGCTTGCTGAAGGCGGTCGCCGAGCGCCAATGGCCGCTCTCGATCCCCCTGGCTGCGGAGAACATGTGGGACGAGACGCTGTATCAGCGCATGCAGGACGACGCGATTCCCGGCTACCAGGGATCCCGCGTTTTCCTCCTCGAGTTCGTGCCAAGCCATCTGCCCATGGGTGTTTTCGAGCGCATCTTCGAGCTGCGCTGCGCGGGCTTTTTGCCTGTCGTCGCCCATCCCGAGCGCTACACCCCGCTGTGGGATTCCCCCGATCTGATGGACCGGCTGGCATCGGAGTGCGTGATGGTCGTCGACCTGGCCGCGGTCGCTGGCGACAACGGCCGCAAACAAGCCAAGGTCTCGCGCAAGATGATCCTGGAGGGCCTCGCTCATGCCGCCGCCAGTGACCTGCACTGTGTCGCGGATCTCAAGAGCGCCAAGAAAGGCATGGCCTGGATTCGCAAGAAGGCAGGCGAAGCGACTCTCGAGCGACTTCTTGCCAGCAACCCGCGCAAGATCCTAGAAGGCACCCATCCCGGCTAGTAAGGTCGTATCCAGCTGTCCGTCATGAAGCTCGCCGTCAACATCTTGCTCTCGCTGGCCATGTTGGCCATCTGTGCCTGGCTGGTGTGGCCCGACGCCAAGCAGCAGGAACACATCGAGCAAGCCGCGCGCGCCCTCGACTTTGGACGCTTTGCTCCCTACCTCTTCGGTCACCTGGCGCTGGTCGCGTGCACGCATTTCTGTCGGGCCTGGCGCTGGAACAACTTGTTGCACCCGCTAGGTGTCAGGCTCCCACCCGGGCGGCTCTTGGCCATCTCCTCGGTGGGCTTCATGGCCATCTTGGCCCTGCCCGCGCGCCTCGGCGAGTTCGTGCGGCCGGCGCTGATTCGACGCAAGGGCGAGATAACTGCAAGCGCCGCCCTGGGCACGGTGGCCGTTGAGCGCATCATCGATGGCCTTCTGGTTTCACTCTTCGTCTTCGGGGCCCTCTTCGCCTTGCGCGGGCCGCACGCTCCTTCGTGGATGATGCCGACCGCCTACGCCGCGCTCGGCATCTTCAGTGCCGCGCTTATCTTCCTGGCATTTGCCCTGCGCTGGCCCGAGCGCACCGTGCGCTTCTGCACCACCGTCAGCCTGATTCGCCGCCTGTCCATTCGCATCGCTGACAAGATTGAGGAAAAACTCTTACACCTGATCAGCGGTTTTTTGGTCCTCAAGGACAAGCGCAACCTCTTCATCTTCGTGCTCTGGAGTCTGGTCTACTGGTCGTGCAACGGCATGAGCCTGTGGGTGCTGGCGCACGGCTTTGGGCTGCCGCTCGGGCTGGTCGGTGCCTTTGCCACCATGGGTCTGGTCGCGGTCGGCATCACCCTGCCCAACTCGCCAGGCCTGGTCGGCCAGTACCAATACTTCACGCTCCTCGGCCTGGGGCTGTATCTCAACATGGCCGACCCGAGCGTCGAGGCCTCGGCCTTTGTCTTTGCAGTGGCCCTGCACGGCATTCAAGTGCTCTGGTACATGAGCATTGGCGCCATCTCCATGGTCTCCTCCCACGTCACCTTCGCAGAAGTTGCCGCCGCGCGCAGCCTCACCGAAGATGATGGAGATGCCTAAGCTTCGCCTGCCAGCGGCCCTCGCCCTCATCCTCGCCCTTCTTGCGCTTGCCAGCGCGCCGGCCTCTGCCAAGAGCAATCGCAAGGTCAGCTACAGCTACGAGCAGATCTGGCCGACCGCGGTGCGCTTTCTGCGCGTCGACGAAGGGCTGAAGATCCTCGAGAAGGATGCCGACGCCGGCTACGTTCTTTTCGAGCTCAGCGACGAGGGCAAACGCTTCCAGGGTTCGATGGAGCTTGTGCGCGGCCAGGACGAGAGCACCGGCGAGACCGTCGATATCATCGTGCAGATCAGCGATCGACCGAGCTATATGGAAGTGAGCATTCTCGATCGCATGCTCAAGAAGATTCGCAGCGAGCTGGGAGAGCCCAAGGAGGCACCAAAGCAGGCGCCGAAGAAGGCCCCCAAGACGCCGCCAGCTGAAAAGGGCGAGGGCCAAGCCGATGACGCCCCCGCTCCCGATCCAGCACAAGAGCGCTAGCCCTCTCGCGCGCGGCTCGTAGTACCATGCCGGCATGCCCGGCGTTGACCTGCGTTCCGATACCGTCACCAAGCCCTCCGATGCCATGCGCAAGGCCATGGCCAATGCCGAGGTCGGCGACGATGTGTATGGCGAGGATCCAACCGTCAATCGGCTGCAAGACCAGGTCGCAGAGCTCTTGGGCAAAGAAGCGGCACTCTTCGTGCCCTCTGGCTCGATGGCGGATCAGATCGCCGTCAACATCCTGACCCGACCCGGCGATGCCGTCATGTGCGCGCCCGATGCCCACATCGCATTTCACGAAGCGGGCGCCACCCCCATGCTCAGTGGCGTGCAGTTCTCCTTCATGCCAGGTGGCATCTTCTCTGGCGACGACGTACGCGGCGCGTATCACCCAAACGATCATCACTACCCGCCGACGAGCTTGGTCGAGGTCGAGAACACCTACAACATGGGTGGCGGTCTGGTCTGGTCCCTGGCCGCACTGCAAGATGTGCTCGCCGCTGCCAAGGAGCTCGGCATGCACACCATGCTCGATGGCGCCCGGCTGTGGAACGCGGCCCTTGCCAGCGGTGAGAGTGAAGCCCGCTTGTGCAACGGTTTTGACGCCGTCACCGTCTGCCTGAGCAAAGGACTCGGGGCTCCTGTCGGTTCCATCATCGCCGGCGACAAAGCGCTGATGCACCGCGCACACCGAGTGCGCAAGATGATAGGCGGCGGCATGCGACAGGCGGGCATCCTGGCGGCCGCCGGCCTGCTCGCCATTGACGAGGGCCGCAAGCGTCTGGCCCAAGATCACGAGAACGCCACCTTTCTCGCCGAGGGCCTCGGCAAGATTGACGGCCTGCGCCTGTGCACCGAGGGCGTCGCTAGCAACATCGTCATCGTCGAGGTCGACGCCAAGCTGGCGAGCGCGGCGCAGTTGCAGGAGCGCTGCGCCAAGAAAGGCCTTCTCTTCTTTCCCACTCGTCCCGATCGCTTTCGTCTGGTAACGCACCTGAACGTTGACCGCGCCGGCTGCCAAAAGGCCCTCGACATCTTGCGCGAGGCATGCGGAGCCTAGCTTGCGTGCTCTGCTGCTCAGCGCCCTTGTGCTAGTCGCGATGGCGGTCGGCTCGGCTTGTTCAGCGCCGGCGCAAATTCGCGATCTCAGCGCGGCGGAAGAACACGAGCGCTCCGGCCAGGTCGAGGAGGCGCTGCGCTCCTATCGCGCGGCCCAAAAGAGCTGCACCAAACTGAGCAATAGCCGCCGACGCAAGAGCTCCTGTGCCTCGGCTCACCTGCAGTACGCCCAGCTGCTGGCATCAGAAAAACGCTTAGAGGAAGCCATCGCCGCCTATCAGGACGCCGAAGCCATTCTGACCACCCGTCCCGATCAGGCACAAGCCTGTTACGCCGCCGCGCTTGCCTACTGGGAGCTTGGCCAGGACAAGCAGGCCTATCAGTATCTCTGGCGCACCCTGACCTTCTATCCCGAGCAGCAATTTGCCGCCGATGCTTTGAAGTACCTCTTGCGCGACGGTCGCGAGCGCGCGCCAGAGGATCTGCGCGCCCAGCTCAGCGCACTGAGTAACAGCCTGGCCGGCTCGAAGGTCGCTGACAACTTGCTCGTCGCTCTGGCCGAGCTTGAGGAGAACGAGTTCCATGCGCCACGCAAAGCGCTGGCCTATTACGACGAGCTGGTCGCTCAACATCGAAGCTCGGGTTTCTACGACGACGCTCTCTGGCACGGTGCGCGCCTCAGTCATGAGCTCGGCGACGACAAGGGCGCGGTGTCTCGCCTGCGCACGCTCCTATCCACTCGCGAGGTCGCCATCGGTGCGGGCTCCTACTTTTCAGTCTGGCTAGACGACGCCCAGCTCCGACTCGGCGTGCTCTTGCGCGATGGCGTCGGCGACAAAGAAGCCGCCATTCGTGCCTTTGCCAAGTTGCCTTCCGACTATCCAGCCTCGATCCTGCGTGACGATGCTCTCTATGAGCGCGCCGTCACAAAATCGCAGCTGGGACGCACCGAGGACGCCTGCAAGGACTTAGCGAAGCTGCAACATAAGTACGCAGATAGTAAGTACGAGCTAGAGAAGGCACCGAAACTGCGATTGCAGCTGCACTGCGCCCTATAATCCACCGGTGAGTGAGCCGGGCCGCACAGCCATCGACGTGCATGACGTGCAGCTGCGCCTAGGCCATCGCCAGGTGTTGCAAGGTCTGCATCTCAAGGTGGCCGAGGGCGGTCGTCTGGGAATTCTCGGACCGGCCGCCGGAGGCAAGAGCGTGCTGCTCAAGCTTCTGGTCGGTCTCCTGCAACCCGACGCAGGCCGTGTCGAGATTCGCGGAACTGACCTGAGCAGCGGCGACGAGAAAGTGCTCATGCGCGTTCGTCGCGACATCGGCATGCTCTTTCAAAACTATGCCCTCTTCGACTTCATGACCGTTGGAGAGAACGTCGCCTTCCCGCTGGCGCGCCGCGGTGATGTCGAAGCTGACGAGATTCGCGATCGCGTGGAGGCGCGCCTTCGCTCGGTGGGGCTGGCTGGCTCGGCTCACAAGATGCCCTCCGAGCTGAGCGGCGGCATGAAGAAGCGCGTCGGCATTGCCCGAGCCACCATCGCGCGCCCTGCCCTGGTGCTCTACGACGAACCCACTGCGGGCCTCGATCCGGTGACGACGCAGAAGATGTACGACTTGCTCAGTGCCGATCAGGAAGAGACCGGCTGCACGGTGCTGGCGGTGTCCTCCGACGTCAAAGCGCTCATGGGCTTTGCTAGCGAGCTGGCACTGATTCACGAGGGTCGCATTCGCTATGCCGGCTCGAGCAGCGAGATAGCCGATTCCAGTGATGCGCTGGTGCGGCAGTTCGTCAGCGGAAGCGAGGACGGCCCGCTGTGATTGGCGAAGGCCTCATCACCGGTATCGGTCGCGGCACCATGGCGGCGTGGCGAGAACTCGGTGGCATCACCGTGCTCACCGGGCAAGTGCTGCGAGCGCTCGTCCCTCCCACCATGGACAGGCCGGAGCTTCTGCGCAACCTGTACAGGATGGGCAACCGCTCGCTGCCGATCATCGCGCTCACGGCCTTCTTCGTCGGCGGCATCATGGTCGTGCAGGCGGGCGTCCTGGTCCGGCAACTCAACGCCGCGGGCCTGGTTGGCTGGGGCGCCGGCTACGCCATTTTTCGCGAAGTCGGCCCCATGCTCATCGCGCTGATGTTCTCCGGGCGCGTTGGCTCCAACAACACCGCCGAGCTTGCCACCATGACCGTCACCGAGCAGCTCGACGGCTTGCGGGCGCTCGCCATCGATCCCATTCGCTACCTGGTCGTGCCCCGTGTGCTGGCCATGACCATCTGCCTCATTTGCCTCGTCATCCTCGGTGACATCATCGCCCTCTACGGCGGCGCTCTCTTTGCCATGCTGGTGCTCGACCTCGAGTACGCCACCTTGCACTACAGCCTGGTCGACAACATTGGCTGGCTCGACTTCATCCACGGTGTCGTCAAGGCCGGCGTCTTTGGCGCGGCCATCGCCATGAGCTCCTGCTATTTTGGCGTCAGCGTGCGCGGCGGCGCGGTCTGCGTGGGCAAGGCCGTCAATGCCGCGGTTGTGGCTGCCGCCATCTCCATCGTCCTCCTCGACTTCTTCCTCACCTACCTTTTGCCATGAACCTGCACCGCAAGATCGAAGCACTGGGAGGCGCCTTTATCGGCGCGCTCAAGAGCGTGCGCGAGCTGGCTCGCTTGTGGCGCGGCTCGCTCGCCGGCCTCGTCGAGCGCGACTATCCCAAAGGCGAGATTGCCAGGCAGATGTACGTGGTCGGCAACAAGTCCGTGCTCTTCATCTCGGTGACCATGGGCTTTCTGGGCATGGTCATGGTCATGCAGAGCGGCCAGCAGCTCAATCGCATCACCGGCGATCTGAGCCAGCTTGGTCCCGAGTTTCTGCGCCTCTTCATCCAGGAGTTCGCGCCCACCATTACAGCTCTAATGTTGGCTACCCGCGTCGGTGCGGGCATCGCCGCCGAAATCGGCACGATGAAAGTGACCGAGCAGATCGACGCCCTGCGCCTGAGCGGTATCACTCCCACCTCCTATCTCATCGCACCCCGCTTCTTTGCGTGTGTGGTCATGAGCCTGGTGTTGACGATCTTTGCGGTGGTCTTCTCCTTCTCCGCTGGTGGTCTTACGGCGTGGAGTGTGTTCGGCCTCAATCCGACCCTCTTCTTCGATGCCAGTCGGGTGCAGGTCTACGACCTAACCCTGGGCGGCTGCAAAGCACTGACCTACGGCATGGCCATTCCCGTCATCTCCGGATACTGCGGCCTCGAGGCCCGCGGCGGCTCCGAAGGCGTTGGCACCGCGACCACCAGTGCGGTGATTGGCAGTTCCTTTGCCGTCTTGCTCATCGACTTCTTGCTCTCTGGCATTGGCTTTGCCTTCTTTGGTGGAGGCGCCCGCTAATGGCACACGGTGCCACCAGCAACCAAGGTTCGCCAACAGGGGCCGGCCCGCGCGCAACCTCCACACAGCAGGCTGACTCGCTGATCGAGTTTCGCGACATCCACAAGGCCTTTGGCTCCAAGCAGATTCTACGCGGAGTCAGCATGGCCATCGGTCACAAAGAGGTCTTCTTCATCATCGGTACGTCTGGCGTCGGCAAGTCCGTGACCATCAAACACCTCATCGGTCTGTTGCGGGTCGACAGTGGCGAGATTCACTTCGACGGCCGGCGAATCGACGACCTCAACGAGAAGAACTTCTACCCGGTGCGCAAACGCATCGGCATGGTCTTCCAGCACGCGACCCTCTTCGATTCCATGACCTTGCGCGAGAACGTCGCTCTGCCCCTTCGCAAGCACATGCAGCTGGGTCACAAAGAGGCGCTCGCCGAGGCCAGCGTCCTGCTCGAGCGAGTGCACATGCAGCACAGCATCGATGCCTACCCGGCTACTCTCAGCGACGGCATGCGCAAGCGGGCGGCCATTGCCCGCACCCTGGCCATGAAGCCCGACGTGGTTCTCTTCGACGAACCGACCACGGGCCTCGATCCGGTCAGCGCTCGCCGCATCGACCGCTTGATCCGCGAGATGAGCGACGACCTGGGCGTGACCTCGATCGTCGTCTCCCACGATCTAGATTCGATCTTCAGCATCGCCGACCGCATCGCCTTTCTGTATCAGGGCCAGGTCTACAAGTGCGGGGACCGCGCGGATTTCGAGAACACCGACGACGCGATCGTCAGGCAGTTCATCGGCGGCCACAGCCAAGGGCCGATGGAGACCCCAGGGTTTTAGGCAGGAGTTGAATGTCGGGCACAGGAGTGACACATGAGTGAAAGAGGCGTTGAGTTCAAAGTAGGTCTGCTGATCCTGAGCGCGCTCGGCGTGGCCGCGACCCTGATCTTCGTCTTGGGCGGCTTCTCGCTGCGCAGCGGATACTCGCTGCAGGTCGATTACAACTTCAGTGGCAACATCAAGCCAGGCGCGCCCGTCAAGCTGGCCGGCATCAAGGTCGGCAAGGTCGAGGACGTACGACTGATGGACGGCTCAACCATCGACCCGGCGACAGGGCGACGTGTGCTGGTGCGCCTCGACGTTTGGATTGAGAACCGCGTTAAGGACAGCATTCGCAAGGACGCCGAGTTCTTCGTCAACACCTCGGGCGTGCTCGGTGAGCAGTACCTGGAGATTGTCCCTGGCAACAATTACACCGACGGCCCCTTGGGTGCCGGGGTGGTGGTGCGCGGCATCGATCCACCGCGCACCGACCTCATCGTCTCCAGGCTCTTCATGGTCTTGGATTCCCTCTCCGAGGTCCTTACCGAGGACCGCGACTTCATCCGCTCCTTGCTCGAGGATGGCGCCGGCACCGTCAAAACGCTCAACGGCATCCTGACCGACAACCGCGAAGAACTCGGCAAGCTCATCGTCTCTGCCAATGGATTGGCGGGGCAAGCCGCCATCACCCTGGAAGAGGTCAACGCGGGCATCGATCCGGAGAGTATTAGAAAAACTCTCAGCAGCGCCGAATCGCTCATGAGCACCGCCGAAGGATCGCTGCGCCAGGTCACGCCCGAAGCGACCTCGCTGCTCAGCGACGCTACCCGGGTCACGGGCATGCTCACCGAGCAGCGCCTCGATCGCGCCCTGAAGGTCGCCGACGAGGCGGTCGCTCTCGGCGGCAAGGCCGGTCAGCTGGTCGGCAACGTCGATGGCATGGTCACCGATCTGCGCGCCGGCAAGGGCACCGCCGGTGCTCTCCTGGTGCGCGAGGAACTCTACGCCGACCTGCGCGAGATGCTGCGCGATCTCAAGAAGAACCCCTGGAAGTTCTTCTGGAAGGAATAGGTAGCGCTAGCCTTGTTCGAAGATCGCATCGTTGTGCGCGTCGGCGCCGTCTTCTCCGTGCTCTTGCTCGGAGCGGTCATCTTTGCCCTGCAAATCGACTTTCGTGATCTAGGACCCACCGACAAGATTCAGGTCTACTTCGAGCATCCGGGCGCCTTACGCGCGCAAGACGATGTGCAGCTAGGGGGTCGCAAGATCGGCACGATCCATTCGATTCGCCTGGTGACCTCCCACGAGGCGCGTGCTACCGATCATCCTCTGCACCCCGATGGCGGAGTCGTGTGCGAGGTGTGGATCCGCAAGAAGTACCGCCGCTGGTTGCGGGTCAACAGTGAGCTCTTCGTCAATTCCAGAGGTCTTATCGGCGAGTCCTATCTCGAGGTGGCACCGCCCCCCGGCGAGCAGGAGATGATGCGGCCCATTCGCCAGGGCGACCGATTGCGCGGCATCGATCCAGCGCGCATGGAGAAAATCATCGTCACGAGCTTCGACAATGCCCGCCGCTTTGGCGAGCTCCTCGAAGAGCTCGAGCCCAGCATGCAGCTCTTTCGCGAGCAGCTCACCCTGCTGGCCAGCACCATCGATTCGCTCTCGCCCGATCCGAAGGCCTTCAGCAAGCTTGGCGATTCGCTCGGCAAGGCCAGCGAAGAGTTCACGGCATTGCGAGCTAGCCTTGCCGCCGGCGACGTCGCCGCCCTCCAGCGCCACGCCAGCGCGCTGATCAGAAGCGCAAGCAGGGACTTTCGCGCCATCGACCAGGCCCTCGAAATCCTTAGCGCCCAGGTCAACGCCGTGCGCGCCCGTCTACCAGAAGAATTCTTAAGTCGCTTCGACCAGGTCAGCGCCGACCTACAAGCACAAATCGCCACCCTGCGCGGCTCCGTGGCCACGTTGCAGGAAATCGCCCACCGCGTGCGCACTGGCAGTGGCACGATCGGCGCGCTCATCAACGATCCGGAATTTTCCGACGACGCCAAGAAGCTAGGTCGCTACCTGAAGCGGCACCCGTGGAAGATCATCACCCATCCCCCGCAGTGAGCGGAGTGTGATAGCAGCGCCTCGCTAGGGGCTGCTGGGCGCGAGCACGGCGGGTACCGTCTCAAACTTGATCAGGATGGAGACCCCGTCGATGAAGCGCAGGTTGCCGTCCTCGTCACGTGCCTCGGTACACTGAAACGCGCCATCGTCGAGCACGACCGTTCCGTCACCGTCCACGCAGCGATCGATAGTGGTGAGCTCGTCGTCGGGGTTGCTGTCACAAAAGCCTTCCAGGCCATCACCGTCGACATCGATGTCTGGGCGCAAACAGCCTTCCGAAGGACTGCCCACCGGGCCACCCTGCAAGGCGAAGATCGCGCCCAGGACGTTAGTGTAGATGGCATCGGCCAGCGAGTCCTCTGGCTTGAGGTTGATGAGATCGACCTGCAGGCCGCGAATCTGGTCCGTGGTATGGGCATCGAGTACGCCGCCAAGTCGACCGTTTTGCAAGGTCCAGCCCGCTGGCGTCATGACCACGTCGGCCTCGACCGTGGCGGCCGTGATGACAAGATCGACCTCAAGCCCTGCCGCCAAGGGCATCCGCAACCGAAAGAGCGAGGGCCCGGCCTGCAGGTGCATGGTGTTGTCGACCATGGTGAGAGTGCCCGATGCAAAGCGCACCGTTGGTTGACCGGCCTCGTCGAGGCTGCTGGCCGCAATCTGCACGGGGTCGAGCTCGTCATCGTAGGGCGAGCAATAGGGCGAGTCTGCGCCCACCACCCAATCGGCCACGCCATCGCAATTGTTGTCGAGACCGTCGCCGCACAGCTCAGGAAGGCCAGGATGGATCGATGACAGCGTGTCGTCGCAGTCGCCCTGCGCCAGGCTCACCCCGTCGCCGTCAGCATCGCTGGTATCGGCCGAGGGACCACTGCCACTCTCATCGGCGAGACCGTCGCAGTCGTCGTCGATGCCGTCGCCCACCTGCTCTACGCGTGCTCGGTTCGACTCGCTGCGGTGATCGTTGCAATCGCCGGCATCGCCAGCGCTGAGCTCGCCGTCTTCATCTTCATCCTTGCGGTACTCGCCCTGGTACACAGCGAACTTGATGCACTCATCGTCGGCAAGTTCGGGGGCATCAAAGAACTCGAAGGGCAAGAGCAGGCTGTAGTCAGCGAGCCCGGCCTCGATCGAGTCGGCCGCCAGCGAACCAAGAGCCGCCATTTTGTTGTCGGGGCTGCCATCCTTGTCGAGGTCCATGCCCTCGTCGGCACTGCCGAGATAATCATCTGATGCTGCCCCTGCAGGGCCATGATCGCCTCGCCACTGCACTCTGGCTTCTCGGCAAAGGGCGATGCGTCAGCTGTGACGACTGGGCCGGCATCTGCGACCGTGGGCTTGGCCCCATCATCTCCACAGGCCGCGAGGGCCGAGACCAACAACCATGCCCAGACTGCGTTCTTCATGGGCGCACGATACAGATCCACGCCTGACCCCGAAACGAAAAACGCCGGCCACGAGGACCGGCGCTTGCTCAATTTGGCCCGCGACTAGCGGAACACGAAGGGATAGGTCACAGACATGCCTTGCTCGGTCTTCTTGAACTTGGCGCGCTTGACGGCGGAGACCACGCAGCTGCGCAGGGGTTCGCTACCGCCACTGGCTTCGGCGCTCTCGACCTTGCCGCTGCCACCAATCTTGATTTTGACTTTCACGGTGCCTTTGCCGCCGTTCTTGTCACCGCACGAAGACACCCGGCCTTTGACAGCGCCGATGCCGGCACTCACGTCAGACTTGGAGAGCTTCTCAGGCAGGCCGCTGCTCTTGCTGGAGCTTGACGAACTCGACGAGCTGGAGCTGTTGTACTTCTTGCAGCAGGCTTTGCCCGGGTCGACCAGACAGGTCACCTCGTCACATCCGCCCTTGCTGTTGTCTTCCGGCGGTGGCGTCACTTTGGTGGTGCGATCAGGAGTCTTGTCCTTGCTCTTGCTGCTGGAGCTGGAGCTCGAGCTCGAGTTGGAGCTCTTGTCGCGCCCCTTGTCGGACTTGGACTTGCTGCCCTTGTCTGGGGTCGAACTGCCAGCCTCGGCCGTCAGATTGTTCTCCGCAGGATCGGTCTCGGTCTCGGTGGCAGCAGGCTCGGCCGTCTCGGTGCCTTCGGTTTTCACCTCGGTTGCAGGCGTCTGTGGCTCGGTTGGCTCGGTGGCCGACTCCTCGGTATCGGCGGCGGCATTTTCCGCTGCATTGGTGGCGACCGCAGGCTTGTCCTTGTCGCCGCCCTTGAGCACGACAACGACCAGTACGACAGCGGCAACCAGGAGAGCCGCGATGACGCCAACCAGAGCGTAGAGCAATTTCTTGTCGGCCCCAGCGGACTGGGTTGGCAAGAGCACGGGCGAAGCGCTTTCGAAAGCGCTTTGGCTAAAGACGGGCAAGTCGTCGGCACTTCCGCTCGGGGTCGCCCGATGACCGGGCGCTCCTTTGTCGGCCAGGTACACCGAGGCCATCGAACGAATGTCGATGAGGCCCGAACCTTCGCTGCCGCCGGTATTGCTCGACATCGATTTGGACGAGCTGGCAGCCACGGGGGCCGCTTTCGGAGAATCACTTGCGAGAGCAGCCAGATTGCCGAGCGAGAAGAGCACCGAGTTTTCGTTGCGCTGGCCCTTGAGCTGCGCCTCCGCTTCCTTGCTCATCGGAATTTCACCGGTGTGCTCACCAACCGAGTCACCACCTCCGAAGAGGTCTCCGCCGCGCGAGGCGCCGCTGTTGCCGAAGAGGTCGCCACCGCTAGCCGGGCTGGCGCTTGCGGCACCAAAGAGATCCGCAGAGGCAGCGGGGCTAGCCGCGACAGGAGCGGCACCGAACATGCCGCCAGCTTCGGGTTGCGCGGCACCACCAAGATCGGCGAAGTCAGCCACCTCGGGAATGCGCTCCCAATCGGCGAAGCCTTCTTTCCAGATATAGGTCTCGCCATCGATCTCACCACTGGCAAAACGCTGGCGAACTTCGGCTGCCGTCATCGGCCCGACCTGCTCTTGATCGATGACCACGTGCCACTCGGCATCGGCGGCCATCGCCTCTTGTGGCGAGTCATAGCCCTGGTAATCGAATACCTTGGTGTCTTTGTTGGGTTGTGCCTCTTCGGCAGCGGGAGCGGCGGCCTCGTCGGCGTTACCGCGCACAACAATGATGTTGCTGCACTTCTTACACCGAATCTTGAAGACTTTGCCGGCGACCTTTTCGTCGGCTATGGAGTATTTGGCAGCACACGCATCACAAACGATCTTCATCTCAGGCCCTTCATGCGCAC
>JAHEAK010000481.1 GCA_024642805.1 Kofleriaceae bacterium
CGCGTCGACAAGCAGCACAAGGCCGGCAAGCTCACGGCTCGCGAGCGCATCGATGCCCTGCTCGACGAAGACAGCTTCTCCGAGATGGACAAGTTCGTCACCCATCGCTGCCGCGACTTTGGCATGGACTCACAACAGGTTCTCGGCGATGGCGTGGTCACCGGCACCGGCACCATCGCCGGCCGTCTGGTGTGCGTCTTCGCCCAGGACTTCACCGTCTTCGGCGGCTCACTCTCGGGAGCCTACGCCGGCAAGATCTGCAAGCTCATGGATCTGGCCACCAAGATCGGCGCCCCGGTCATTGGCCTCAACGATTCCGGTGGCGCGCGTATTCAGGAGGGCGTGGAATCGCTGGCTGGCTACGCGGAGATCTTTCAGCGCAACGTCATGGCCTCGGGCGTCGTGCCGCAACTGTCGGCCATTCTCGGTCCCTGCGCGGGCGGCGCGGTCTACTCACCGGCCATCACCGACTTCATCTTCATGGTCGAGTCGACCTCCTACATGTTCATTACGGGTCCCGACGTCATCAAGACGGTGACCCACGAAGAGGTCAGCAAAGAGGACCTGGGCGGCGCGCAGACGCACGCCAGTCGCTCTGGCGTGGCCCACTTTGCCTGCGACGACGAGCTTAGCTGCCTGGCTGAGATTAGAGAACTCTTCTCATTCATGCCGTCCAACAACACGGAAGACCCACCGCGGGCCGCTTGCGACGATCCCATTACGCGCGCTGACGATGCCCTCGATTCGCTGGTGCCGATCGAGTCCAACAAGCCTTACGATATGCGCGAGATCATCAATCGCGTCGTCGACGATGGTCGCTTCCTGGAAGTGCAAAAGGACTACGCCAAGAACATCCTGTGTGGCTTTGCCCGCTTCGATGGCCGCTCGGTCGGTGTCGTTGCCAATCAGCCCTCCCACCTGGCCGGCTGCCTCGACATCGATGCTTCGACCAAGGCCGCGCGCTTCGTGCGCTTCTGCGACTGCTTCAACATTCCGCTCGTCACCTTCGTCGACGTTCCCGGCTTCTTGCCAGGCACCTCGCAAGAGTATGGCGGCATCATCAAACACGGTGCCAAGCTGCTCTACGCCTTCGCCGAAGCCACCGTTCCCAAGATCACCATCATCACTCGCAAGGCCTACGGCGGCGCGTACGACGTCATGGCCTCCAAGCACATTCGCGCCGACATCAATCTGGCCTATCCCGGTGCGGAGATCGCGGTCATGGGTTCCGAAGGTGCCGTCAACATCATCTTCCGCAATCAACTCCTCGAGATAAGCGATGAGGCTCAGCGTGAGCAAAAGCGCGCCGACTTCATTGCAGAGTACAAGCACAACTTCGCCAACCCCTACAAGGCGGCGTCGCTTGGCTACATCGACGAGATCATCCAGCCCAGCCACACGCGACAGGCGATCGTTCGCAGCCTGCGTTTGCTGGAGAACAAGCGCCAGAGCAACTTGCCGCGCAAACACGGCAACATCCCACTCTAGGAATAATCCCTATGCGGGCAGCCAAAGCGCGTGTGATCGTGTGCCTCCTGGCACTGATCGCAGCGTGCGGTGGTAGCTCCAAACGCGTCGCGCCTCGGCCCGCGCCCGCGCCCTTGCGCGCCGACGCCTATGGCCACTACCTGCGCGGGCAGGTCGCCCTCTTCGAAGGCGACTTCGTGCGAGCAGTGGCCGAGCTGACCCGCGCCTGCCAGGTCGCCCCTGAAGAAGCGCCGATTGCGGTCGCACTGATAAGCGCTCTCTACGAGAGTGGCGATCGAGCGGCCGCCGATCGTGCGATGCGCGCCGCCGAACAGCGCTGGCCGAAGTCTGCCCAGGTGTGGATGAAGAGCGGCGCTCTCTACCGCGGAACCGACGAACACGCCAAAGCCGCCAAGAGCTTCCGACGCGCGCTGCGTTTTGGTGCCGATACCCATGTCCTGTTTCTCGACTATGCCGGCGAGTTAGCCGCCATTGGCGAGCGCAAGAAGGCGGAGGGCGTGTACCGCAAGCTCATCACTACCGGCGAGGCAAGCGACGAAGCCCACTATCAGTTGGCGCGTCTTCTGTATCAGGACGCCAATCCCAAAGCCTCTGCTCGGCATCTCGAGAAGGCGGTCGAGCTAAGCCCTTACGACTTGCGCGCCTGGGCGCTCTTATCGGTAACGCTGCGCCAGCTGGGCGAGCCCGAGCGCGCACTCCAAGCCCTTCGCCATCCTTTCGATCGCAGTGGCGGCGACGCCCGCGTGGCCGAACAACTCTTCGTCGAACTGCTCGAGCTCGGTCCGCCCGCTCACGTCCACGAACTGGCGCCCGCTCTCGACCGCGACGACCTTAGCCTCGATACCCGTATCGGCATGGGCCACCTGCAAATGCGCACGGGTGATTTCGCCGCAGCCTTGGCCACAGCCGATCGTCTGGCGCTCGTGCACGCGAGTGGTGCGCCGCTCGAAGAGCTGCGCGCGCGCGCCCTCATGGGCCTTGGGCGAGGGCAAGAAGCCGAGGGTGCGCTGCGAGGAGTAGCTGCCAGTGATCCAGGCTATCCCCTGATGCAAGCCATGCTTGCCAACCTCCTCGCCGAGCAGGGCAAGCTCGAGGAAGCGAGCGGCGTGCTCGATGCCGCCAGCAAGAGCTTTCCCGACGATGCCGAGCTAACCCTGGCCCGCGCGCAGGTCTTTGAGGAGTCTGGGCAGATCGAGGAGGCGCGGCAGGTCCTGCAGGAAGCCGTGAGCGCGCATCCCCGTGCAAGTCGCCCGCTCTACGCGCTCGCCGAACTTTTGTCGCGCCACGGCGAGCTCGCCGCTGCCATCGCACTGATCGCGCCACTCATCGACGCCGACCCGCGCGACGCCTCGGCACTCAACTACGTCGGCTACACACTCATCTCTCAAAAAGCAAAGTGGTCACGTGCCCGGATTCTCCTCTTGCGCGCCCTTGAGCTCGAACCTGACAACTCGTCGATCCTCGACAGCTACGGTTGGTACTTACTGTGCTCTTCACAACTGCAGCGGGCCCGCCCCTATCTGGAACGAGCGGCCCGACTGGCTCCGGCAGAGGCCGAAGTGCTCTTGCATCTCGCGGAATTGCGCTGGCGACTGGGGGAGGAGAAGGACGCCATGGCCTTGTTTCGACGAGCCGAGAGCCTGGCTTCGGCGCCGGCGATGCTGAGCAAAATTCGGCAGCGTCAGCAAATTCTGGTTGGCAAGCCGTGATAGCCTCATCGCTGATGAGCCGGTCCTCCCTATTGCGCGCGCTGTCCCTTGCCGCCCTTGCCGTCGGCACGCTCTCCCTCACTGCTTGCGGCGATGCCCCTGCCGAGGGCGAGTGCCAGAAGCTCTTGACCCACTTCATTGGTCTGGAGGTCAAGGCTGCCGACGAGGCGGATCGTGCGAAGTTCACCGAAAGCCTGCAACAGGACATCGGCAAGGGCTTCCTGGAGCGTTGCGAGCGCAACATCAAGGCCAGCCAAATTTCGTGCAGCCTCAAGGCCAGTACCAAGGCCGAGTTCGAAGCCTGCGATAGCTAAACCAGCTGCACACGGAGCCCTGCGAAGGCGGCCGAGGACGCGCTCCCCGTGCTAGGCTGCTCCAATATGTTCATCGTCCGCGAGTCCAGAGCCTCCGATCTTGAGCAGATCCTACGAGTCGCCAAGCACCTCGACTCCTACAATCTGCCCTACGACCGAGAAGCGATTCGCGGCATCTTGACTGCCAGTAGCGCGGCTTTCGCCGGCACCGTGCCCGTCCAAGATCGCGCCTTTACCTTCGTGGTTGAGAACATCGAGACTGGCGAAGTCGTCGGCACCTCGATGCTCTACGCGCAGCACGGAACGCACTCCTCGCCGCACGTCTACCTCGATGTCCTGCAGGACGAGCACTACTCCGAAACCCTGCAGGCCTACCATGTTCATCAGGCCCTGCTGATTGGCTACAACTACAACGGGCCGACCGAGATTGGCGGTCTGATCGTGCTGCCAGAGTACCGAGGTCACGAGGAATCCCTCGGCAAGCTCTTGTCCTACGCGCGCTTCCTGTACATCGCGATGAATCGCGAGGTCTTTCGCGACAAAGTGCTCTCGGAGCTTCTGCCTCTTCTCGAAGAAGACGGTACCTCTCGACTCTGGAAGCACTTTGGCAAGCGCTTCACGGGGCTTGAATATCGAGAGGCAGATCGTCTGTCCAAGGACAACAAAGAGTTCATCAAGAGCCTCTTTCCGCAGGGCATGGTCTACACCTCGCTCTTTCCTGAGGACGTGCAAGACGAAATTGGCGAAGTTGGCCCGCAGACCAAGGGCGTGGAAAAGATGTTGCGACGCATTGGTTTTCGCTACGCGCACCAAATCGATCCCTTCGACGGTGGTCCGCACTTCACGGCTCGAACCCATCGGGTAACCCTCATCGCCGGCGCCAGTGCTTGTGCCGTCACGGCGTGCCAACCGGCCGCTCGCAACGCTCCCACCCACCTCATTGCCACCACACACAAGGACGAGCGCGGCTTTCGCTGCTCCTGGGCGCGTGGCACCAAGGACGACGCTGGGCTCACGATCGAGGCGGCGGTGGCAAGCGCCCTCGAACTCAAGGCCGGCGACACCGTCTGGCAGGTGGAGCCGTGAGAATCGCCGCCGTCGTCATCGGGGCGGCGTCTCTCGCTCTGGTCGGGGTCGTCTGGGCGCAGGGTACGCAGATGCCGACGA
>JAHEAK010000482.1 GCA_024642805.1 Kofleriaceae bacterium
CGCTGGATCGTGCCTACGTACCGCGCTTCTTCGTGGAGTGGATCGTCTACCACGAGATGCTCCACCAAGTGCATCGCGCTGATGTGGTCAACGGGCGACGGCAGTTTCATACCAAGGCCTTTCTCGAGGACGAAGCCAAGTTCGAGCACTATGCCCTGTCCCGATTGTGGGAGCAGGACCACCTCGAGCAGCTGCTCACCTACTAGTCCGCGTCGGGCTCTATGCGGGTGTGCGGCATGAGGCAGTGGTTTGATGGGCGTAGGTATAGTACCTAATGTCTATGCTTGTCATTGGCGCAGCCGCCGGTGTCGTTGGATTGCTTTTCATCGGCTATCTGGCAACCCGTCCCATGCGGGGCTGCGTGTGTGGTCGCTGTCGCAAGTCGCTAACGCCCGAGCTGCGCTGTCGTCTCTCGGCTGAGCATCCCAACGCCTGGCTGGAGTTTCGTACCGGTCCGATGCAAGGACAGAAGGTGCTTTTGACCGAGCGGCAGACGCGCCTTGGCTCGGTAGGGAGTAACACCATCGTGCTCTCGGACCCTGCGGTCTCGCAGGAGCACGTCTGTATCGAGCGCAAGGCTGGCAGCTTCTACCTGCGCGATCTGCAGTCGACCAACGGTGTCTACGTCAACGCAGTGCGCCGGCGCAAGGTGGTGCTAGCCGCTGACGATACGCTGACCATTGGCAACAGCGAGATGATCTTGCGCTTCGCCTGAGCTTCGGCCGCGCTAGAAACCGAGGGTGGTCTTGTCGTCGGTGTGGAATCCGCCGGCCTTGTTCAGGATGGAGACCAGAATCACCGTGATGTTATCAGTGCCGCCATTGTTGTTGGCGGTATCGACAAGCTGCATAGCCATGGTGTCGAGAGGCGCATCCGACTGCAAGATCTTGCTGATGATGGCGTCGTCGACCAAGTCGTTGAGGCCGTCGCAACACAGAAGGAAGAGATCATCTTCTTCAATCGCGACCGTGCGGTGTTCGACCGCCACGTTTGGCTCAAGACCGATGGCGCGCACGATGACGTTCGAGGTGGCTGGGCCTAGACGCCCCTGCAGTTCGGGCTTGTCGGCGTAGAGATTGCTCAGCGAGTGATCGCGAGTGAGTTGCTGAAGGCTGGGGCCACGCAGCCGGTAGAGGCGCGAGTCGCCGACGTGACACACGTGCAGTCGATCCTGGTCGATGCGAATGCCGACCGCGGTGGTACCCATGCCGCGACACGCGGGATTTTGCTCAGCGTGCCCGTAAACGGCCTGATTGGCCCGTTCGAGACCAACGGCGAGAATGTCTCGGGCGCCATCGTGCTCCGCTCGTGTGTGCATGGTTTGCACGATGGTGTCGACTGCCATCTGTGAGGCGAGTTGCCCGCTGGTGTGGCCGCCCATTCCGTCGCACACCAGAAAGAACTCAAGGTTCTTGTCGATGTGCATCGAGTCTTCGTTGACCTCTCGCTCGCGACCAACGTCGGTGAGCGCCACAACGTGCACGCCGAACAGGCCGCCATGACTCAGGCCGGTAGATTGAATCGGGATGGTACTCACGACGCGCTCGATATTTTACCGCAGCATCGAGGCCAAGTAGTAGCCTCCGGCGCCAAAGGTCACGGCAACGAGGACACAAAGAGCAACAAATCGGCCGACGCCAGTGGCCGCCGGCATCGGCATGGGGGTGTCAAAGTCAGGAACCAGGGGCGAGGGTGGCGCAGGACGGGGCTCCATGGGCGCAGAGCTTGCGTCCCAGCCCTGTGCTGCTGGTTGCGCCCCTGAGGAGGGAGCATTGCCGGGTGGGTGCTGGGCGTGTGCCTGGCCAGGCGCGGGCACGTAGGCCTCGGCCGCAGGCGCGTAGGCATCGGCGGCAGGAGCGTATGCCTCGGTGGCGGGCCCGTAGGCATCGGCGGCGGGCGCATAGGCCTCGGCGGCGGGCGCGGAGTGCCGCGCCTCTGCTTCTCGCCTGGCATCCTCCATGCCTTGCTCGTGGGAGCGCGCGGAGCTGCTGTGCACGGGGGCCGCGGCCGGTTGGCCCACCGGGACCGGGGCGGGTCGCAAAAGGGTTGCCATCACCGAACTCACGGGGGCGCGCCGAGTGGGCTCCTCGCGAAGCATCGACGCGTGCGGGGCTGGCGTTTCTGACTCTGGCGCTGGCGTTCGCAACGAGCTTGCGCCCGACGCGCTCAGCATGGTCTTGGCGCTCGTCGAGATGGGGTTGAACGCGGTGATGTCGTCATTGCCTGGCGGCGCCACGCCCTCGCGGGTGTCGAGGCTCGCGCCTGCTGGGTGCGCGGAGATAAGCGTGTTCTTGAGGACCGGATCGGCGGCCAGGTCAAGCGAGGGATCCAGCTGGGTGAGCCACACCTTGCAGGCTTCGAGCAATGCCAATGCGGTGGCCGGCCTCTTGCTTGGCTCTTTCTGCAAACAGGCAAGGACCACTCGCGCCACGGAATCGGGCACGAAGGCGGGCAGGGGAGGCACTTGCGCCGTCTGATGCATGCGCAGGACCTCGATGGGATCCTCGTGGTGAAAAGGCAAGGCTGCGGTCAGCATCGCGTAGGCGACGACACCGAGTGAGTAGAGGTCCGAGCGATGATCAATGCTCTTGCCGCGCGCTTGCTCCGGCGACATGAACTGCGGCGTGCCGAAGACCATGCCCGCCGCCGTCATGGCTACATCCGTGCGCTTTGCAATGGAGAAGTCGAAGAGCTTGATGAACTCGGAAGCGCCAGGGAGATTTTGGACGATGATGTTGTCTGGCTTGATGTCGCGGTGAATGATGCCAGCGCTGTGCGCTTCGCTGAGCGAGGCACAGCACTGCATGAGGATACGCAGAACCCGCGGCGCAGGGATGGGGCCTTCCTCTTCGATCTGCTGGCGAAGCGAGCGGCCCTCCAGGTATTCCATGACCATGTACAGATTGCCGAGGGTGGTCTGCCCGAAGTCATAGAGGCGCACCGTGTTGGGATGGGTGAGCAGCGAGCAGGCTTTGGCTTCGCTGTGAAAGCGGTCGACCCAGCGCGGATCCTGGGCGGCTCGCGCGTGCATCATCTTGATGGCCACGACACGATCGATAGAGACTTGCTTGGCGCGATAGACCACACCCATGCCGCCTTCGCCGATGACATCGAGCACCTCGTAGCGGCCGCCTAAGCGCCTGCCAATCCAGCTGTCTTGCGAGCCTTCCACGGTGCGCACTAAGGATAGGCATGCTGGCAGGGGCGGTGCAAGCGAGGGGACTTTTGTGAGCGGGCATGCTATCCACCTGCCATGCGCGTCTTCTTCCCTGCGTTTCTCGGTCTCGGTCTCAGCCTCGGTCTTTGTTGCGCCACGGGCCTTGGGCTCTCTGCCTGCGGCGAGAGCAAGATCGCTGACGGCGCGGTCGACGGAGCTCGCATCTTCAATGATGCCTGCGCTCGTTGCCACGGTGGTGAAGGGGTACCAACGCCGGGCATGGCTGCTCGCACCGGGGTCAAGTCGCTGCAGACGGCGGCTGTGCTGGCGATGCCTGATGAGGCGATTGCCGCACAGATTCGCACTGGCTCGAAGAACAAGATGATGCCAGCGTTCCAGGGCGCGCTCTCGGATGCGCAAATTGACGCGCTGGTCGCTCACGTGCGGACCCTGGCCGCCAAGGCTGCGCCAAATCCTGCGCCAAATCCTGCGCCAGCTCCTGCGCCAGCTCCTGCGCCAGCTCCTGCGCCAGCCCCTGCGTCTGCACACTGAGAGCCCGTCGCTCGGCGCAGGACCAGGCTCTCAAGGCTAGTAAGCGCTGCGTCTAGCTGCGCAGGCTCTTCATCACGGCGAGGAAGTCCTCGGGCAGCTCACTGCGAAAGCCGATCTGCTCGCCGCTCACCGGATGCACGAAACCGAGGGTCTGGGCGTGCAAGAGCAGCCGCGGGCTGGCAATGAGAGGCCGGCCGGCGTTGTCGAAATCGCGTGAGTAGACGCGTTCGCCTACCAGGGGGTGTCCAGCTTCGCTCAAGTGGATGCGGATCTGGTGTGTGCGGCCGGTCTCCAGACGCACGCGGCACAGGCTGGCCGTCTTCCAGCTGGCCTCGACCTCCACATGCGTAACCGAGCGCTTGCCCTTGTTGTCATGGCGGTTGGATCCGCGCAGGCCATCACCGCGATCGCGCAGAAAGTAGGACTCGTGACGCGCAGAGCTAGCCACTCCATTGACGACGCACACGTACTCGCGCTGCATGCTGTGATCGCGCAGCTGTTGGCCCAGGCCCAACTCGCCTCGCTTACTGCGAGCAAAGATCAGCAAGCCCGAGGTGTCCTTGTCGATGCGATGGACCACGATGAGTGGCCCGGTGGCCACCTCGCCGCGAGCTCGCCAGGCTGCGCGAATGAGGTCCATGGCGGTTTCGCGTTCGTCGGCGTTGTAGGGCACGCTCGAGACGCCACTCGGTTTGTCGATGACCACCAGGTGCTTGTCCTGAAAGACGATGCGAACCTCGAACTTGCCGCGCTTAGGCTTTTGCGCGCGCTGACGAATCTCGATTTCCTGTGTGGGGCCGGGTCGGAAGCCAGCATCCAAGACGACCCTACCGTCGACGAATACCTTGCCACTGGCGATGAGCTTTTTGACTGCGTTCCATGACTCTCCGGTTTGCTCACGCACGCGCGCGCCCAGTGCTTCGTCGCGATTTCGATCTCGTGGAGGTGGTCGTTTGGACATG
>JAHEAK010000483.1 GCA_024642805.1 Kofleriaceae bacterium
AGGTTCGCATCGAGGTCGGCTTCTTGATAAACGCCGATGGTCTGTTGCAGGTCACCGCCAAGGACTCGCAAACCGGCATCGACGCCAGCGCCACTCTCAGTCTCTTTGGTCTCAACGACGAAGACCTCGAAGAGCAGGAACTCTGAGGCTGGAGGCTCGCTGACACGCGGGGCGACACACGCGCCTACGCACGGGGCGACACGCGCGTCTACACGCCAGGTGACACTCGAGCTAACACGCCAGGCCGAGGCCTTTGGGGGCGAGCGCCGGCGCTAGCTGCGCAGCTGGACCAGGCCTTGTTGCTCGCGATTGGCAAGCTGACCGCAGGCGGCAGCAATATCATCGCCACGGGGCGTGCGCAGGTAGGTAGCGAGCCCAAGCGCCTTGGCGCGATTCTGAAAGCGCTCAATAGCCTCGGGGCTTGGGCGCTTGTAGGGCGCCAGCGGGTGCGGGTTCCACGGAATGATGTTGAGCTTGCAGGGAAAGCCTGCCAGGAGCTTGGCAACCCGCGCAGCGTCGGCATCGGAGTCGTTCACACCGGCAAGCAAAACGTACTCGAAGGTGATGCGACGACGTTTCTCCAGCGGGAACTCGCGCAGGGTCTGCAAGAGCACCGCGATGGGATACTTCTTGTTGATGGGCATGACCTGATCGCGAATCTCGTCACAGGAAGCGTTGAGCGACACAGCCAGGTTCGGGCGCAGATCCGATTTGGCGAGCTTGCGCAGCCCGGGTACCAGACCGACGGTCGAGACCGTGATGCGTCGATGGCTGAGATTGGCCCCCAGGTCATGGGTCAGAATGTGCAGCGACTGCATCACTTCATCGAAGTTGTGAAGTGGCTCGCCCATGCCCATGTAGACGATGTTGGTGATGCGCTGACCGGGTGCTTCGACGGCCAGCAGCTCCTTGGCAAGGTAGACCTGATCCACGATCTCGCCGGCGCTGAGGTTGCGCATCAAGCCCAACTTGGCGGTCGCGCAGAACTGACAATCGAGAGCACAGCCCACTTGCGAAGAAATGCACTGGGTCATCTTGTCGCCGTCAGGAATGAGCACCGACTCGATGGAGCGACCATCGCTCGTGGTGATGCGCATCTTGCGAGTGCCATCCGTCGAGCGCTGCACCTCGGCCAGCTGCAGAGCCGAGAGCGTCACCGAGGCAGCGGCCAGTGAGCTGCGCAGAGCTGCAGGCAGGTTGGTCGCCTGGTCCAGGCTGCGAACTCCTTTGTCATGCACCCAGCGCCAGAGCTGCTCGGCTCGGTAGGCGGGATGACCATGCGCCAGCACCAACTCGCGAGTCTCTTCGAGACGCAACGAACGCAGATCGATGACTTTGGCGGAGCGCGACACGCGCCTTACCTATCACAAAACGGGTGAGAGCAACTCACAAAATTGCCTTCTTGGCCCGATCCATGGTCGCTAAGCGCCTGGATTTGAAGGGCCGCGCCCCCTAGGGCCCAACGCGCAGCTGCAAGCTGAGCTTCCAGCGGGTGTCTTCCCGCACGCCTTTGACGTACTCATCGGCGATGGCGCTGGCGGCCGCCTCGACACAGCGTTGCGCTGGCTCCAACTGCGGGTCGCTTGGGTTCACCGGGCTCAGTTTCAGGACCGCTCGATCGCGCGACTCGTCGTCCTCGTCGAGAAGGAACATGTAACTGAGGTCGAGGACGATTTGCAGCTCCTCGTTCTTGGTGAGCTTGTAGTTGCTCTCCCAGCAGCCAACGAACTGCGTCCTGGCGTCTGGAGTTTGCAGGGCTTCGAGCAAGCCGGTGTAGCTGCGGCGCTTGTTCTTGTCGTCGCCGCTGATGCTCAGCTGAAGTGATTCGGTGTCTGGGCGCATGGCCTCGCCCGTGAGGTAGAGGTCGGCGGTCTCGCTGCGGGTCAGAAGTTCAGCCTCCAGGCCCACTTCGCTCAGGCTGGCCAGCGCGTCCATGGCGGCGCGAGCCAGGTGGCTGCCGGGGGGCACACCCAGAACGCACTTGTGCAGAATGCGAGCTCCGGCTTCGGCAAGCTGCACATCCTCACGGCCCGCGGCCAGCGCGATGCCCTGCTCGCAGAGCAAATCCATCGGAGGCGAGAGCTTCTCCTGCTCATACTGCGTGGCGGCGAGATTGTAGGCACGAGAGGACGCCGCTGGATCCGTGAGCAGGCGCCGACCCAGGGCCGCATAGTAGTCACCAAGTCGCGAGCGCTGAGCACTCAGACATGTGCCATCGATGCAGCGCAGCTCCGACTCGCAATCCGCCGTCGACTGGCAGGACTCATAGGCCAGCGACTGGCCATCGGCGGCCGCCGGCGCCACGATGTTTGCACCGGTGCGAGCCGAGGAATCGCAAGCTGTTATGCTCAGAAGAGAGGCCAGGAGCAGGTACGGTCTGTGTGCTGACACCGCCCTATGGTCGCCCACAAATCGCTCGAGGCCAAGCTGTGGGGCCCCCGATCCGAGGCCCGATGCCCAGCCATGGCTGTCTTTCGCTAGGCGTGATGGCTGTGCAGCAGCTGTTCGAGACGCTCACGCACCTGAGGATTGGTCTCGATCTGAAAGTACTGACGCATGATCGGAATCATGTCGGCGTTGTCCAATGAGGCCAGCGCTGCGATGGCGACCTCGCGTAGTTCTCCGTCCTCTTGTCGCAAGACCGAGAGCAAGAACTCGCCTGACTCCACGCTCTGAATCTTACCGATCGACTGCAGCGCGACCGATCGAACCGCGGGAGATTCGCTCTCACGGTAGATGCGGGTGAGCGGATTGAAGGCGTGGGGAAAGTGCAGGCCACGCAAGGCCTCCACCGCCGCCACGCGCACGCTCTCGTCCGTGTCCTTCAAGGCGCGTCGGATGAGGGCAAAGGAACGCTTGAAAAAGAGGAAGCGCAGTGCGCGCACCGAGGCTCGCCTGACTTGCGCATCCGTGTGCTCATAGAGCTTTTCGAGGGGGCACAGCGCCGGGTAGCTCTGCAGCTCGCCCAATAGCTCGGTGACCGTCTCGAGGGTTTCGATGCGCGTCTCTTCCTTGCGAGCGGCCGCGTCGGCCAGGGTCAGCACGACGACCAGGGCTCGCCGTCGGATCGAATCGGGATAGCGAAGGTTGCCGAGAATGGACATCGCAACCCCTCTGGCTTGCCCGCCGAGCTCCCACTCCAGGAGATCCACGAACCAAATGTCAGCGTAGGCATGCTGCTGCTTGAGATAGTCGGGAAACTCCGGGGCATCATCGGCGGCGATGGCCGCATTTTCATAGCGCGCAGAAATCTTCTTATAGCGGCTCTGTTTCTTCTCGCCCAGATCGATCTTGCTCAGTCGAATGAAGAGCGAGCGAACCTGTTTGTAGTCGCTCACGGCCGAATAACAGGAAATGGCCGCCAGCAGCGAGTTCTCGGCCATTTCCACCGGAGCGCCCTGCTCGATGTACTGTTCCGCGCACGAGGCCCAGGCGCTGGCCGCCTTGGCCTGATAGTCGCGATCGTAGGGCAAGCCGCTGCGCGATGAGAAGTCGGCGGCCTCTTGAAACAAGGTCGCCGCGGCGTGCAGCTCACCGCGCTCCAAGGCCAGGTGGATGAAATCCTCGTAGTACTGCAGGACGTAGAATTTCAGGCCGTCGTCCTTTAGCACTCGTATCGAATTGAGATAGCCCTCGGCAAGATTCTCGAACTGATCCGACTCGCGACCAACCTTCAGCAGAATCTGATAGCAGTCGAAGGCGCGCTCGCGCTCGCCCAAGGTCTCGAAGTCGTCCGCGACCTGCTCGAGAAAACGTTGACTATCGACCAGCGCGCGTCGTCCCGCGACCGAGGAGGCATCGCTGGCTTGCAGAGCCATACCGTAGTTGAAGTGCACGAGCGCTTGCTCGTAGGGAGCCTCTCGCAACCTGGCATCGCCAATTAGACTCTCCCAGATCTTGGCTGCCTCGCTAAACTGCTTGGCCCGCTCGAGCGCAACCCCACAGTGCACCGGCATGCCGGCCCGGCGATAGAGATCTGCGGCTTGCTCCCAGCTCTTCTCGACCTCGGCGACCCTGGCGCGCTCGGCGAGCCTCTGATCACCGGGAAAGGCAGCCCGAGCCAGATCGAAGTAATGCAGGTAGAGGTAGACACAGCCAGCTTCCATGCTGCGATCGAGCTGGGTGTAGATTTCGGCCAAGCGCCGCAACCAATCGTCGTACTCGTAATCGATGACGTGGGTCTGCCCAATGAGCTCTCGATACGCGGCTTCAGCTTCAACGAGCCGCCCTTGCGCAACGAAGCCTTCCGCCTGCGCGGCCATGCTCTCGATCGATGCAAAACCACCTCGCGCCACTAGCCTGGCTCCTGTCGCTTGTCGGTGGCGTCGTCGACGATGTCGAGCGCGCGCTCTCGCCGCCCGGATCGCGACTGAAAGGTCGAATCCTCGACGATTTGCTGTCGATTTAGCAAGGGCAAGAACTCCAGGCTCAGCTCCGAGGACGGCAAGATGATGATGCCGTAGAGGAAGGCCTCCTGCGCGAGTGCCGCGATGAGCTCGGGTGCCACATGACACTGCCCGTGCGTGATGATGTACACCACCACGTTGCGATGCTGATCGCGTTTGAGTCGGGCCATGTCGACCAGGAGCTGCCGAAAGACCTTCCCGTAGTTTCGGCCGTGCTCGGATCGAAAGGACAAGAGGTAGGGCACCGGAAGGGGGCTGCCT
>JAHEAK010000484.1 GCA_024642805.1 Kofleriaceae bacterium
GGACTTCAATGCCAGCCGCCCAGCCTCAGCAAAGGTGTCGCAGTCGGTTGCCGAGGCTCTCCTGGTTGGCGGCAATCCCAGCAGTCCGCACCGAGAGGGGCGAGCCGCACGTGCGCTCCTCGAAGCAGCCCGTCGCCGCGTTGCCTGCGCGCTAAAGGCCGAGACTCTCGATGTGACCCTGTGCTCGGGTGGTACAGAGGCCAACCATCTGGGCTTGATGGGGCTTGCTCGAGCGGCGCGCGCACACGATGCCGCTCGTATCCGTGTGCTCTTGCCGCCGAGCGTGCATCCCTCGCTCATGGCCGCCGGCGAGGCCTTGCAAGCGGAGGGTTTTGCGCTCGAGATCCTGGCCAGCGATCCCATTGGGCGCATCGACATGGAGGACTTGGATCGCCGAGCCCTCGATCGCAGTGTGGCCGTGCTCGCTTGTTCGCTGGTCAATCACGAGCTGGGTACCTTGCAACCCATCGGGCCGCTCTTGAGCCGAGCCCGCGAGCATGCCTTCTTCCTCTTTGGCGATGCCGTGCAGGCTCTCGGTCGTGTGCCCCTGGATGTCTGCAGTCTCGGGCTCGATGGCCTGTCGATATCGGCGCACAAGATTGGCGGTCCGCAAGGGGTCGGCGCGCTCTGGCTGGCATCTGGGATCGATGTCCACGCCCTGGTCGGAGGCGGCAAACAGGAATCGGCTCGGCGTCCAGGCACCCAGGCGACAGCACTCGCTGCAGGTTTTGCGGCGGCCGTGGATGAGCTTGACTCAGACCCTGGCTATGGGACACGACTCGAGCCTCTTTGGTACAAGCTGCGCAGCGGGCTGGTTGCGCTCGGGGCCCTCATGCACAGCTCCGACGATCTCTCGATCACCGTTAGTAACACCCTGGCAGGCCGCTTTCCGGGGGTGAGCGGAGACCTCCTGGTGGCCAGCCTTGACCTGGCAGGCGTCGCCATTTCCACAGGAGCGGCTTGTTCCTCCGGCATGGCTACACCCTCCAGCGGCCTGCTCGGAATCGGCCTGAGCAAGGAGGAGGCCCTGCAGGCCTTCCGCATCTCGATGGGCCCGCAGACCCGCGCGGAAGAAATTGAAGTATTGCTTGAGGTCTTGCCTGCTATCCTAGAGCGAGCGAAGCGATTTTAGATCCCAAATCCCGGTAAGTGCTCGCCTTGACAGGCGTGAGTGGCGTGGGCTATTCCGGGGGCTGCTCGCGGTGATAGCGGCGACCTCGGCGGCGGCCCTTCGTGGCGCAAGGCGAGGCGTCTCTAGCGCTCGGCGCTGAACCTGAACACGGAGACTTTGCCATGCGCGATGTTGTGATTGTTGCCGCTGCTCGAACCCCGATCGGCTCTTTTCTATCCTCCCTCTCATCGGTGCCAGCGACCCAGCTCGGCGCCATTGCGATTCGCGCCGCCGTCGAGCGCGCCAAGCTCGCAAGTGGCGATGTCCAGGAAGTCTTCATGGGCTGCGTGCTGCCCGCTGGTCTCGGCCAGGCTCCGGCGCGGCAGGCTGCCATTGGCGCCGGGCTCGACGCCAAGACCCCATGCACCACGGTCAACAAGGTGTGCGGCTCGGGCCTCAAGACGGTGGTGATGGCCGCACAGGCCATCGCCTGTGGCGACATCGACATCGCGGTCGCTGGCGGCATGGAGAACATGTCGCAGGCGCCTCACCTGCAGCCCGGTCTGCGCAACGGCATCAAGATGGGCAACTTCAACACCATCGATTCCATGGTCCACGACGGCCTCTGGGACGTTTACAACAATCAGCACATGGGCAACTGCGCCGAGCTGTGCGCCAAGGAGAAGGGCTTTAGTCGCGAGGCGCAAGACGCCTTCGCCATCGAGAGCTACCGGCGCGCAAACGCTGCCATCAGCGAGGGTCACTTCAAAGAGGAAATCGTTGCGGTCACGGTGAAGGGGCGCAAGGGCGACGAAATCATCGACACCGATGAAGAGCCTGGGCGCGGCGCTCCTGACAAGCTGCCTTCGTTGCGTACCGCCTTCCAAAAGGACGGCACGGTCACCGCTGGCAATGCCTCCTCGCTCAACGATGGCGCCGCCGCTCTCGTGCTCATGTCGGCCGACGAGGCCAAAAAGCGCGGTCTCGAGCCCTTGGCCAAGATCGTTAGCTGGGGCCACCACGCACAGGCTCCTGAGTGGTTCACGACCGCACCGGCTGGTTCCATCGAGACTGCCTGCAAGCGCGCCGGGTGGAAGCCAGGCGATGTCGACCTGTGGGAGATCAACGAGGCCTTCTCGGTGGTCTCGCTGGTCAACAACAAGATGCTCAGTCTCGATGCCGGCAAGGTGAACGTGCAGGGCGGCGCCGTCGCTCTCGGTCATCCCATCGGCGCCTCGGGCGCTCGCATTCTTGTGACCTTGCTGCACACGATGAAGCGCCAGAAGGCCAAGACTGGCGGCGCCAGCTTGTGCATCGGCGGCGGCGAAGGCATCGCACTGATGGTGGAGCGAAGCTAGTGCTCGAGATCAAGACCATCGGAGTCATTGGCGCCGGGCAAATGGGTCGGGGCATTGCGCAAGTCGCTGCCCAGGCCGGTCTCGAGGTGCTGCTGCTCGACGCCAACGCGGCCCTCGCCGACAAGGCGCACGAGCGCATTGGCCGCGCTCTGGACCGCTTGGTGGCCAAGGAAAAGGTCAGCAGCAGTGAGCGCGGTGAAATTCTGGCTCGCATTCACCCCAAGAGCGACTTTGCAGATCTGAGCCCCTGCGATTTCGTCATCGAAGCGGCGCCCGAGCGCGAGGACATCAAGCTCGACATCTTCACCAAGCTCAGCAAGTGCACGCGCGACGAAGCCATCCTGGCTTCGAACACCTCGTCCATCTCGATCACCAAGATTGGCGCCTGCACCAATCGACCGGAGCGAGTCATCGGCATGCACTTCATGAACCCCGTGCCGGTCATGAAGCTCGTCGAGGTCGTGCGCGGCCTGCCAACCAGCGACGCCACCTATCAGGCCACCGTCGATCTGGCACATCGCTTCCACAAGACCACGGTGGCGGCCAGGGACATTCCGGGCTTCATCGTCAACCGTGTCTTGATTCCGCTCATCAACGAAGCTTGCTTTGCGCTCTACGAAGGGCTCGGCACCGTCGAGGACATCGACGTGGGCGTCAAGCTCGGCCTCAACCATCCCATGGGCCCGCTCGAGCTCTCTGATCTCATCGGCCTGGATACCTGTCTTGCCATCGCCAACGTCTTGCACCAAGAGCTCGGCGACGACAAGTACCGGCCCTGTCCGCTGCTCAAGCAACACGTTGCCGCCGGCTGGCTTGGTCGCAAGACCGGGCGTGGCTTCTACACCTACGACGCCCAGGGCAAGAAGGTGCAGGCGTGATTCAGCTCGATCACGTCGGCGTAGACATTGAAGATCGGGTGGCGCTCTTGAGCATTCGCCGCCCCGACTTCCTCAACGCCTTGAGCCCTGCGCTCTTGACCGAGCTGAGCATCGCGGTCGCCGAGCTCGAGCTCTCCGATGAGGTGGCAGCCGTGATCCTCACCGGCGAGGGCAAAGCCTTCGTCGCCGGTGCGGACATCAAAGTCATGATGGAGATGAATCCCCTCGAGGCGCGCTCCTTTGCTGAAAGCGGCGCCGCCCTTGGCCGCTCGATCGAGGAGTCGGGCAAGCCATACATCGCGGCCGTAAATGGCTTCGCACTCGGTGGCGGCTGCGAGTTGGCCCTTGCCTGCGATTTCATCTACGCCTCGACCAAGGCAAAGTTTGGGCAACCGGAAGTCAAGCTTGGAGTCATTCCAGGCTTTGGTGGCACCCAGCGCCTCTCGCGCCGCGTGGGCGTGGCCAAGACCAAAGAGCTGTGCCTCACCGGCGACATCATCGACGCCCAGGAGGCCATGCGCATCGGTCTCATCGACGCCATGGTCGAGCCAGACGAGCTCCTCGATCATGCCCGCGAGACCGCCAACAAGATCGCCCGCAACGGCCCGCTGGCCGTGGCAGAAGCCAAACGAGTGATCCACGAAGGACAATCGATGACTCTCGAGCAGGGCAATCTCATCGAGCAGCTGGCCTTTGCCAATCTCTTTGCCAGTGCCGACCAAAAGGAGGGCATGACTGCCTTTGTCGGCAAGCGTGAGCCCGTGTTTGAGGGCAAGTAGGGCGCGCGCGTCCATGACTGCCACAGCCCTGCGATTCAAAGAGCCTTGCGAGAGCAACGATGAACTTTAGCCTGACCGAAGAACAAGAGTTTTTGCGCAAGACGGCGCGCGACTTTGCCAAGAGCGAAGTCTTGCCGAAGGCGGCCGCGATCGATGTCGAGCATCGTCACCCCAAGGAGCTCGTCGACAAGATGGCAGCCATTGGTTTGATGGGCGTTGCGGTTCCCGATGAGTACGGCGGCTCGGGCATGGACGTGGTTTCGTACGCACTGGCGATTGAGGAAATCGCCCGTGCCTGCGCTTCGACCGCGGTCATCATGAGCGTCAACAACTCGCTAGTCTGCGATCCGATCTTTCGCTACGGCAACGAAGAGCAGAAGGCCCACTGGCTGCCACTCCTGGCCCAGGGCAAGAAGCTTGGTTGCTTTGCCATCTCCGAACCAGAGGCCGGCTCGGATGCGGCGGCGCAAAAGACCGTCGCCGTCGACAAGGGCGACACCTGGGTCATCGATGGCGTGAAGAATTGGATCACCAACGGT
>JAHEAK010000485.1 GCA_024642805.1 Kofleriaceae bacterium
CCGGGACATTGCCCACCTGGCGGAAGCTGCCTGGGACGAGAGCTACCGGGAGCTGAGCTCGGAGCCCGCGCAGGCGAGTCTCGAATCCTCGTCCTGACAGGCGCGCAGATACTCTTCTAATGTCGTGCCGCTCTTGTGGAGCTCCTAGGCAGCACGCTCGCCAATGTAGCGATAGTGCCAGGGCTCAAAGGCGTAGCCGGTCAGCTCTTCGTGGTCTTCCGGGTAGCTGAGCGCGAAACCAAAACGGTAGGCGTTGTCGGCTAGCCAGGTGCCTGCCCGGGTGTCAGCAAAATCCTCTTCGATGCGCCAATGCAGGGCCTGGCTCGTCAAATCGACAGCGGTTCCCAGCTGGTGCTGGCTGCGGCCCGCCTCGGCGCTGAAGCGCTTGGCGTGCTCCAGACCGTGCTCGGCAATCTTGTGTTTGAAGAGCCGAGCTTGTTCCGAGTACGAGCGGTAGGCGGAGCGAACGTAAAACGACACGCCCTCTTCGCGGGCGTTTTCCATCATCAGAGCCAGGGCGTCGGCGGCCGGCGCTCGCAGCTTGGCGCCCCGCTCACGGCTGGTGCGCCTGGGCACGATGTAGCGGCGAGACAGGCGCTTGAGATCCGAGGGCTGCCAATCGCAGCGCAGATTCTGGCCGGCTTCCTTGTTGACCACGACCAGCAGATCGTCGCCTGGCTGGCCAATGGCGCAACCCTCTGGCAGCTCGTCCTCGTGCAAGATCGGCTCTCCCAGGACGAGCGCGTCGTGGTCCTGATCGTACTCGACCGGCTGCTCCCAGGCCCCTTCTTCCGAATCAACGCCCTTGCCCGTCTGGTCCACCGGTCCGTGGCTTGCCCCTGAGCAGGCAGCCAAAGAGACGATCAGGAGCAAGCGCATTTAGGCGATGCTATCACAGAGAATCCCCCACGTAGGAGTATATGTAGGTAAAGCCTTGAAATTGAAGAGCCTGGCTCAGCCACCATAGCGGCACGGCCCCAAAGGCGCGCCAGCCACGCCCCTTGCCCTCCAGCGCTACAGGCCTGCGAGCTCAGCGCGCCAGCTGTCGGAAGAATTCTGATTCCTTCGCGCAGGCCAGGGCCTCTTCGTAGGTGACCAGTCCATCTCGCACCAGGTTGGCCAGAGAGTGTTCCAGCGCAATCATGCCCTGAGCTCGACCGGTCTGAATGGCGCTGGTGAGTTGATGCGTCTTGCCCTCGCGAATGTTTGCCGCCACGGCATCGTTGCAGCGCATGAGCTCGATCGCGGGCATACGTCCAGGAGGCACTGGCGAAGGCACGAGGAACTGGGTGAGGGTCGCGCGCAAGGTGCTGGCCAGCTGATAGCGAATCTGTCGCTGTTGGCCGCTCGGAAAAACATCGATCATGCGATCGATAGCCACGGAGGCGCTGCTGGCGTGAATGGTGCCAAAGACAAGGTGCCCGGTCTCGGCGGCGGTGACGGCGGCGGCCATGGTCTCGCGATCGCGCATCTCACCAACGAGGATGATGTCTGGACTCTCGCGCAGAGCCGATCGCAGCCCTTGCGCAAAACTGGCCACGTCCTTGCCAATCTCCCGCTGATGAATGAGACACGATCCGTTCTCATACTCGTACTCGATGGGGTCTTCCAGCGTGATGACGTGCCGCGACTGGCTGCGATTGAGCTCCTCGATGAGAGCGGCCAGTGTCGTCGACTTGCCTGATCCAGCGGCGCCCGCCACCAGCACAAGGCCGTTGCGCAAGCGCGCCAGCTCGCCGAGTGAGCGCGGCAAGTGCAGCTCCTCGAGGGTCGGCGCCTGCGAGCGAATCGGACGCAAGGCGGCGCCAATGCCTCGATTCTGTCGAAAGAGATTGACCCGATAGCGCTGGCCTCGAACCAGGGCAAAGTCGCAGCAGCCGTGCTCATCGAGATGGGCGGCATCCACGTCGAGGGCGCTGAGAATCTCCTCCGCACTCATGGCGGTTTGGGGCAAGGCGCGCATCTGCCCATCCACGCGAGCCCACGCGTTGCAATCGGAAGAGAGCACCAGATCCGAGGCATTGAGCTCGACGGCCATTTGCAGAAGGGTGTCGAGGCCTCCGGCCAGGGGCGTGGACGGCACGGTATCGACCAAGCTCGTGCTCGGGGCGAGGGACGCGATGGCCGCAGCTGCAGTCGTGGCCGGAGTGGCATTCGCCCTCGAGCCAGCCTGCACACTCGTGAAACTCATCTGCAGCCCTTCGTCATGCCCTTGCACGCTGACAGCAAAATGGGATCCGTCGGCACTCGTGTAGTGTCGCGTCGTAGGGCCGCCGATTTCTTCCAGGAAGCCGACGACGATGAGCGAGGACAAAGGGGGCATCGAGAGCGCCGTCGCCATGCCGCCCTTGCGCAGCTCGGGGACCGCATCGGCGCGAATCGTCAGACCTTCCGCGTTGCGAGCGGCGATGAAGCGAAGCAAAGAATCTACGGCAGCCATGGCGCAACAGAATGCACCCGACGTGCCACCGAAGTCACGCCTACTTAGATGCTTCACGAGGGTCGAGAGCGGCCAAACTGGCAAAACAGCCTGTCAGAGTGGCAGCGCACCCGAAGCTCGCATCGCATAATGGTCCCACATGCCTGTCGCCCCTCGCCGCTCTGCCCTCTTCAGCTCGCTCTTGGCTATCGGCGCGGGCGCCGCCTGTACTCAGTCAGCGGCCACGGCCCCTGCGGCCCCCAAGGTGACATCGACAAGCGAGCCTCCTGTCGCAAACACCACCGCCCCGGCTCCTGATGAGGTCCTGGCCTTTCCGGGCGCCGAAGGCTTTGGTGCCCATGCCAGCGGTGGCCGAGGCGGGCGCGTGATTCGTGTGACCAACCTGCATGCCTCCGGCCCAGGTTCTCTGGATGCCGCACTCAAGGCCGATGGTCCTCGAATCGTCGTCTTCACCGTCAGCGGCGTCATCGATGCCGGCCTGCTCGAGATTCCTCACGGCGATCTCACCATCGCGGGACAGACCGCTCCTGGTGCTGGCATCACGATTCGTGGCCGCCTCTACGCCGCCTATGAGGAAGGCGTCGACAACATTATCATTCGCCACCTGCGCATTCGGCCTCCTGCCTTCACCACCGGCAAGGGCGCGCAGTACGACGCGATGCAGTTTTCGCTGAGCAAGGATCTCATCTTCGATCACATGTCGATCGCTTTTGGCGTCGACGAGACTGTCGACCTCTACGAATCGGAACGCGTGACCATGCAGTGGTCGACGATCGAGGAATCCGCCACCGAAGGTCATCCCGAGGGCAAACACAACTTCGGCCTCATCCAGGGCGAGGACGGCTACGAGATTTCCGTGCACCACAACCTCTTCGCGCATCACAAGAGCCGCTCTCCGGCGATTGCCAACGGGCCTGCGGAAGTTCTCAACAACGTCATCTACGACTGCCGGCAAGGCTTCGTGCACAACAACGATGCCAAGGGACATATCAGCATTATCGGCAACACCTACAAGCGCGGGCCAAGCGACAAGCTCTTCCCCTTCTACTTCGACTACGACAGCCCGGGTCACAATCTCTCGTATTACCTAAGCGACAATTTCATCGACGATCCAGGTGAGTTCGTCGGTCGTGTCGACAATCCCTGGCTTAAGCCCTTCGTTCATCAATCCTTCGAGTACCTCGAGATCGAGGAAGACGGATCCAGCAGCAAGTTTCGCTCGGCAGAGCCCTTCGTCATTGCCGAGGAAACCGAGAGCCCGCATCGCATCGTCACGGTTCAGCCCGCGCAAGTGGCCTACGACCTGGTCCTGGCCGGCGCAGGCGCCTTTCCGCGCGACCTGATTACCAAGCGCGATGTGCAGGAGACGCAGGATCGCACCGGGCGCTGGGGCGCGCGCATTCCAGAGGATCTGATGGCGGGCCTAAAGGCTGGCAGCCCTGAACTCGATAGCGACACCGATGGCATGCCCGACACATGGGAGCAAGCCCACGGCCTGGATTCTGCCAACGGCAAGGATCACAACACCCTCATGCCATCGGGCTACACTGCCATCGAGCAGTACATCAACGAGCGGGCCGACCAGCTGGCACCCAGGCCACCGCTTCAGCCCAAGGACAAAGCGCCGACAGCTGGCAACGCGGGACACGCGCCAGCTGCCCTCGATGCGGGCCGCGACGGAAGCGGCCTCGGAGCGGGTGGCCAAGCCGGCACCCGCGGCGCCTCGTGTGTCGGCGCCGCGCTGGTAGGCGGCGCTCTGACCATGGGCCTCTTGGGCATGTCGTGGGTTGCAAAGCGTCGGGCCTGCTGAGCCTGGCTAGCCACCCTGGCCACCGCAAATCAGAGTTCTTCGTAGGCCACCGATGGCACCTCGGTGTCGATGAGCAGCACCCGGCTCTCGGGCTCTTCGTGCCCTGGTTCCACCAGCCAGCTGCCCATGTTGTAGGAGTGCAGGCGCGAGCCAGGAATGGTCCACTGGTCGGCAACGTGCGTGTGCCCGTAGATGACGTGGGCCTCGCGGCCGCCCAGCAAGTCACTGCGCTCGGCCCAGCGTTGCAGACGCTTGCGTGTCTCCTCGCGCTCGGCATGTCGTTCGCGCGAAACGCCGCCGGGTGACTGCAGGTGGCTGGTCTTGATCATGTGCATGGCGGCGGCCACGATGATCCAGTGCTCCAGCGAATCGGGGACCAAGG
>JAHEAK010000486.1 GCA_024642805.1 Kofleriaceae bacterium
CTCGCCAGTGGCCCCAGATCGATATTTCCAGCCTTGAGAGCCAGGGCCAGGGAACTGACGTCCAGCACGGATTGCCTGATGCCATCGCGGGCGGTGGAGAAGTTGCGCAGTCCGCCGAGAAACTCGAAGGTGGTCGACACACCGGTCTTGTCGCCAAAGCCATCGTGAGCGATGGCCTCGCCCTCGAAGTCGCTGATCATCGCCGCGGTGTTGTTGCGCTCATCGATGGGCGAGAAGCGTGAGCCATGGCCATCGAAGTCGATGGCAAAGACCGCCATTCCCTGTTCGGCGAGTGGCTCGGCGAAGGTCAAGATCGCGTGGCGACTGGAGCCCAGGCCGTGGCCAAAGATGACCACCGGGTAGCCCTCGGCAGGAGGTGGCGCAGCAGGCAGAACGATGGTGAGCGGGATGCTGCTCATATCCTGTAGGCGCGGGCGGCCATTTTCATCGAGCTCAAAGGTGCCGTCGTCGATGCTGTGATCACCGGTCGTGACTCGTCGAAAGCGGGGTAGGGTGAGCTCGCCGCTGGCGATGACGCCGACGTGCTCGTGGGCGATGCCGGTTGGATTGGCGTGTCCCCAGCGTTCCTTGCCTGCTCGTGGCCCCTCGCTTGCGCGTGTGGCTTTACCCAACAAGGCGTCCAGCGCGTCGGGGCCGGCGAAGATCGTCTGCGGGTTTGCAAAGGCGATGGACGAGGCTGGTGTTTGCTCAGGATCTTGCAGAGCCGTGCGCGCTGCGATCATGAGCCCGGTGGCATCTTGCACGGTGAAGACAGTGAGCCCTGCGATGCGCCCTTGCAGTGCTTCAATGGTGTCGAGTTCGGCCAGACCCGCGGCGGTGCTTCGCTGATTGGCAGGCAGCGGAGAGCTGCGCAAGCTGCGGAGGGTTGGCGATACGCTCAGCGCTGCACCGCTTTCGGTCTTCAGGTCGGTGGTCACCAGCGCCGCATAGGTCGTCGCGCTATCCAGGACGGTGCCGAGTGCTGGGGCGCCTTGCACAAGCCGCTTTTCTACATCGTAGTGCCACTCATAGGGGATGACCTGGCCACGATGAGGTGATCGTGGATCGACGTTGATGACCAGCAGCGGCTCGTCGATGCTCTCGCTATGCGCAGGGATCGACGTGGCATCGAGCGCGCCCGTCATCGGAAACTCGACTTGCGTTCGAGTGCCAAAACCATCCAGGAGGCTCAAGTGCGATGCGATGCCTTCCGCTTCGCGCCCAAAGAGAGGCTCGAGATCGGGAACCAGCGAGAGCGTGCCGTTCTCCGCACGCCACAGGTCGCTTGGAAAGGGCACCTCATCGAGCCCGGGAGCTGTGCTTTCGCTCGGGTAGTGCATGCGAAGCTCGACCGGGGCGAGCTCTTCCTGATCGCAGCTGAGGCAGAAAAGCAGGGCGACGCAGGTCAAGCTCAGGGACGCGGAGTGATGAATACGAGTAGACATGTCAGTTTCCAAAATTCATGGGGGCTGTTAGAGCGGTCGTGACCGCTTTGAGTTGCTCCTTGAGTTCGGCTTCGCTGAGCTCATCGAAGACGGCCCAGCGCATGACCTGCATCTGCAGTGCGCCAACGTAGACCCAGGCGAGTGCGTTGCTGTGGGCTGTCTCCCTGCCCATTCGCCCGGCTATGATCTCGACCAGACCGTGATACGCCCTGGCGAGCGCGTCGCGAACGCCCTGGACGACCATGCCTTCGGCAAGCGCAATCGACACCAGCGACTTGCGAGCTGCGAGGGTTCGCACCAGGGCATCGAGCGCGCGCTTGATGAGCTGGTCGGCAGGCTTCTTCGGATCGAAAGCGATCAATGCCTCTTGGTGGAGGGAGATCATGAGGTCGTCGATGAGGGCGACGAGCACCTCTTCCTTGGACCGAAAGCGCGCGTAGAAGGCCGTCGTCGAGATACTGGCAGCCGCCATCAGCTGGCGAAGGGAGGTGTCGCCATAGGGTTGGCTGGCAAAGAGCTGCTCGGCACTCTTCAAGATGCGATCGCGCGAGGGGCGCTTGTTCTTCTTGCTTGGCTCGGCGCCCTGTTTGCTGTCTTGCACAGCTCCCTGCTAACGCAGAGCGCCCGTCGGCAGCAAGATAAAAAACACACGAGTGTTTTTATTTAGCGAGCATGGATACATGAATGTAAGTAGTTGCGAGGTTTTCGGCCTGCTGCGAAGGGGCTGGCCCGCTCTCAGCTCAGCCGGGCGAAGAGTGTCTCCTGCGCCTGAACCAGGGCTTGGTCGAGCTGGTCACACAGCAGCAAGCACGGCTCTTCTCCGTCTTCAAGTCGCTCGCAAAGCTCTTGGACGTGGGCCGCCCCGATGCTGCCCGCCGTGCCCTTGAGGCGGTGCGCGCACTGTTGAATGACCTGTCGATCGTCGGCGAGGAGTGCCTCGCGAATTTGCGAGGAAAGAATCTGGCTCTGTGTTTTGAAAATATCGAGCAGCTCCGTCAGGAGGTTGTCGCCCGTGCGCGCCTGCAGATCGAGTAGGCGGCCCCAGACGACTTCGTTGACCGTCTTGCTGCTCGTCTTGCTGCTCGTCTTGCTGCTCGTCTTGCTGCTCGTATGGGGCACCGGTGCCGTGCGCGTGGACTCCTTGATGTCCTCGCCGCCAAGGTGCTCGCCCGCAAGGTGCTCGCTCCCAAAGATCAACGCGGCAACCTTACGACGCAGCAGCTCAGGGATAAGTGGCTTGGAGAGATAATCGTCCATGCCAGCGGCCGTGCATTTGGCGATGTCGGAATCCATGGCATGGGCCGTTAACGCCAAAATGGGTATGTGTTGCTCGGCCGATTCTCTGCGGCGGATTTCATTGCTCGCGGACAGCCCATCCATGATGGGCATCTGGCAGTCCATGACGATCAGGTCGTATGAGTTTTGTTCCCACATCCTGACGGCATTGGCGCCATCTTGGGCTTCATCGAATGTGAGGCCCCACAGCGTAAGAAACTCTGCTACGAGCCTGCGATTGAGCGGGCTGTCATCGACGACCAGTACGTGGCCACCAATCTTCGAGACCCGAGAGGTGGGCATCGACTCAAAGCGCTCGTCGCAGAGGCCGTCGGCCAAGGCACGTTGTCTTGGCGGCCAACCAATGACCTGTGGGATCTCAGGCAACTCTTCGCCACCAACGGTTACGACCATGGTGCCTGTGATGGCCAACGTCTGCTCTGCTCTGGTGCTGGGAGCGTCGTGTAGATCGACGATGACGAGGTCGTATTCACTTACAGAGGCCCCGAGCTCCGAGCTCACTGAGGGCTTGCAGCCGATTTGACAGAGCTGGCCGTAAACCATACTAGAGGGCTCACCGACGAGCAGTACAGACAGCGTTCCAAGGCTTGCTGGCGGCTGCCAGGCCCCAGCCTTGGGATCGAGAAGCAGCGAAGGGTGTAAGGCGACTCTCGTGCCCTTTCCGACCTTACTGGTCAGTTCCACCTCGCTATCCATGAGCTTGGCAAAGGCACTCACGATCGCCAGACCCAATCCAGAACCTTCCATGTTGCTGTTCTCCGATTGTGTGAAAGGCTCGAGCACTTGCTGGAGATCATGCGAAGGTATGCCGCGGCCTGTATCCTCGACCACGATGGAGAGCTTGCACATGCTGGAACTGCTCTCAACCACGCCAATGCACAAGCTGATCGATCCGCTATCGGTAAACTTAACGGCATTGCCGAGGAGGTTGGAGAGAATCTGGCGAAGGCGCTCGCCATCGCCTCGCACTCCCCTTGGCACATCTTGCTCAATGGTCCAGGTCATGACGACGCCCTTAGCTTGCGCCTGCTGGGCCAACAAGTAGGCGCAGTTCTCGACGAGAGAGTGGAGATCAAATGAGCTCGAAGCCAGTGTCAGACGGCCCGCTTCGATTCGAGCCAAGTCGAGACTCGAATTGATGAGACCAAGAAGCGCCTTGGTCGAGTCACGCACGATGCTGGCGTAGTCCAACTGCTTCTGATCGAGATTCGTGCCAAGCAAGAGCTCGCTCATGCCGAGGATGGCGTTCATCGGGGTACGGATGTCGTGGTTGACCTGTGCGAGATACTTAGTCTTCTGGCGGTTCTTCTCGACCGCATTGTGAGCGGCGGTGGTGAGCAGCTGCACCTGCTCGCGGGCCTGGGTCTTCTCGTGCTCGCGTTGCCAGTGCGATACGAGGAACTCGGTGAGCCGGTTTGCGACAATGCGAAAGGCTTGCTCGCCATCAATCGCCACTTTGTCGACGCGGGTAAATATTTGCAGCACATACTCTGAGCGCGCGGAGGAAAAGGCGATGCTGGTGACAAAGCGCTGTCCCGCACGCAGGGCCATTACCTCCAGTTCGTCATCGACAGCCAGTGGAGCCACAAGCCTGACACCGACCGGTTTGACGACCTTGACGAGTGAGGACTCCGGCGTTGGCAGGTAGCGCGCTGGCAAGTCCTCGCCCCAGGACGCCGAAAGGGATTTCGACACGAGCCATTTCCTGCTTGCAAGTGCCCGTTCAAGGAGCATGGGGCTCGGGTCGTGCAGCACCCGACCGAGTTGCGCGAGGATCGGATCGAGCGCTTCCTCCAAGGACGCGCATCGGCCCAGGATGTCGGAAACGCCGTAGAGAAGACCTAGTTCGAGATTCGTTCGCTTGAGCGCGGCTCGCTCAGACTCG
>JAHEAK010000487.1 GCA_024642805.1 Kofleriaceae bacterium
TCACCCTTCTGGTCGCCGTCCTGCTCTCCGCCCAGTGCACTGACAAGCGCGTCAACACCGTGACACCGGATCTCTTTGCGCTCGGGCCCAACCCGAAGGCCATGCTGGCGGCCCCCGTAGAGGCCATCCGCGAGATCATTCGGCCCTGTGGTCTCTCGCCTGCCAAGTCTAAGAACATTTCTGCGCTCTCTCGTATTCTCGTCGAAGAGCACGACTCGCAGGTGCCGCGCACGTTCGAGGAGCTCGAGCGACTTCCTGGGGTTGGCCACAAGACCGCCAGCGTCGTGATGGCCCAGGCCTTCGGCGTACCCGCCTTCCCCGTCGACACCCACATTCATCGACTGGCCAGCCGCTGGGGCCTGTCAGCGGCGCGCAACGTCGCCCAGACCGAGGCCGATCTAAAAAGCCTCTTTCCCAAAGAGAGCTGGAACGCGCTCCACTTGCAGATCATCTTCTTCGGTCGCGAGCATTGCCCCGCTCGCGGCCACGCTCTTGCCAGCTGCCCGATCTGTGGCTGGGCGGCGAGCAAGAAACGCATTCGCGACGAAGGCAGCTAAGAAGAAAGGATCGGGCGCGCCAGCGGCGAGTGCGGGGTCGCATCGGCAGGGGTCAGTGCTGCGCAAGCGGCAGCAAATCGGCTAGTTGGGGCATGAGCGAGGCACATATGGGTGCCTACTCCCCGACTCCATGTGGGCAGCTGTGCGACGCTTCGTGCCCTAGATCCATGAAATGACCGGAGGCGCAAGCAGTGCGCGAAGATCGGCAAAGCTAGCGCCCGTGGTCTATGTTTTGCACTATTGCTTCTGCAAACTACTCCCATGGGCTAGCGCCCCCCTGGCAGACGTCGGCTCAGCAACGATGGGCCAAGCCACTCGCCCTCGAAGAAAGACCCTATGAAGCACCTTAGAAATCGATTCTCGCCACGCCACCTTTTCTCTGGACTCCTGCTCTCAGGATTACTGGCCGCATGCACGGTCGGAGACACGACCGGTGTGGCCGCGGATCCCAATGGTGCGGATGCAGGCGCCGACGACACCGATGCCGCCGTAGCCAACCTGCAATGGTCTGAGACCACCGAGGGTATCGCCGGTCTGAAAGCCGAGATGCACTTCGTCTCGCCGACCGAGATTTACGCGGTCATCAACAACAAGATTTGTATGTGGAACGGCACCGCCTGGGCCGATCACACCTCTGATGCTATCGGTATCGCCAGCGCCATTCACTTCGTCTCGCCAACCCAGATCTACGCCGTGGTCGGCAATCGCATCGACATGTGGAGCGGCGTGCTCGGCCAGGGCGGCACCTGGACACCGATGACCGCCAACCAGGTCGGCATCAACATCGCCGGCGCTGCCGAGTTCCACTGGGTGTCGGATGAAGAGATGTACGCGGTCATCGACGGCACTCGCATTTGCAAGTGGACCGGCGTCCTCAACCAAGGCGGCGCTTGGGCCGACTACACCGAGACGGTCATCGATCTCAAGCCGGCCATGACTTTCGTCGGGCCCGAAGAAATCTACGCCGTCATCGGCCTCAAGGTCTGCAAGTGGACCGGCGTCCTCGGAGCCGGTGGCGCGTGGGCGGATTTGACGCCAGATACCCCCGATCTCAAGCCTGCCCTGCACGCCGTAAGCGATCTGGAGATTCACGCCAACATCGGTGAGAAGGTCTGCACCTGGAACGGCACGGCCTGGACGGATATCACCGCCGATATGCCCGGCATGCACCCTGTCTTCCACTACATCAGTGACGACGACATCTACGCGCTGGCTGGCATCGCCGTCAGTGAGTGGGCACCGGTTGCTCCGTAGCTCCGACGCCTAGAGAGCTGTTAGTCGTTTCACAGCACGCGCCCTGGTCTTGAGCCCGGGCGCGTGTTTTTTTCGTTGAGAGCCCATGAACAAGAGAGACAAGATCGTTGCCGCGCGCGCGCGCCTTCGCGAGCGCTTCGAGGAGAGGATGCGCGCCACCCCCAGCCTGAGCGATAGCCAGCCGCTTGGCAGCGGGCCCGCCAATCGCCACGGCATGCCCAGGCTTCCCGCCGGTCAGAGCGAAACTCGCAAGTGGCCGGTCTTGGACCTCGGTGTGCAGCCGACGATATCGCAGGAGGAGTGGCGCCTCGAGCTCAAAGGCTTGTGCCACAACCCGGGCGTTCTCGATTGGCAGGCCCTTATGGCCTTCGATCAAGTGGAAGAAGCCAGCGACTTTCACTGCGTCACCACCTGGTCACAGATGGATCTCTTGTTTCGCGGTGTGCGCCTGCTCGATGTCATCGCCAGCGCCGACATCCACCAAGAAGCGACGCACATCATGTGCTACGGCTACGATGGCTATTGCACCAATCTCAGCTTGGCCGAAGCCCTCAAGCCCGACGTCTTGCTGACCTACCAGGTCAATGGCGAGGCGCTCTCGCTCGAGCACGGCGGACCGGTGCGCATGATCACCCCGCAGCTCTACGCCTGGAAAGGCTCCAAGTGGATCGCGGCCATCGAATTTCTCGATGAGGATCAACCCGGCTTCTGGGAAAAGAACGGCTACTCCATGACCGCCAACCCCTGGCGAGAAGATCGCTACTCCTGAAGATCGCCGCGTTGTGCCCGAATAGGGCCAGCGTGGCTGCTAAAGCTGGGTCTAGCTGCTACCTGGGCACACGCCTGAGGCCCGCCTGGCGCGGATTTGCTCGCCAGCCTGCTCGCTGAGCACCGTTCAGGTGCGTATCCTTGGCCCGTGTCGCTGACCATCCTCTTTCCGCCAACGCTCGGCCGCGTTCGAGCAAGCGCGCGCGCGCAGCTTTTGGCGGAGACCCTTGGCCGACAGCTGGGCGAGCGCATCCTGGTCAGGGTGGCTCGCACCTACGCCGAGCTGGAAGAAAAAGTCCTGGCCCGCAGCGTCGACGTCGCCTGGGCGCCGCCTAGCATCTGCGCACGAGCCGAGGAGCAAAAGCAGACGATTCTCAAGGCGGTCAGGCAGGGACGCTCCATGTATCGATCCGTGCTGGTCTGCCGCCAGGGCGACAACCTGCAAATCGACGAGCTCTCGGGCCTGCGTGCCGCCTGGGTCGATCCGCTCAGCACCGGCGGTCACCTCCTGGCCGTCTCGCTCTTGCGGCAGCGCGGCCACGATCCGCGCTCGCTCTTTAGCTCGCAGGAGTTTCACGGTTCTTACCAGGGCGCGATGCTGTCTCTTCTGCGCGGGCAGGCCGACGTCTCGTCCATCTACGCCTACGGGACCGAGGATGTCGACGTGCGCTGGTCGCTCTCAGAACATGTCGGAGCCTCCGAAGTTCAGCTGCGCGGCTTTGCCTTCACCGATGAGTCTCCATCCGATGGCCTCATCGAGACTGGCAGCTCCGCGCTGGCCAAGGAGCTGGTCGAACTACTGCTTTCCGATCCGCGCAATCGAGCACGGGCGCTCTTGCTCGAGCTCATCGAAGCAGAAACCCTCGAGCGCGCGGCTCACAACGACTATTGGGCCGTGCGCCAAGCGCTTGTGCAGTAAGGCTGCGCAGCCTCGGTCCGGCAAGGAACGCCATGACAAGCACCACCGACCTGCAAGCAAGCTATCGCGATCACCTGCGCACGGTTCAGAACAACTATGAGCAAGCCCTCGCCACCGCCGGCTATGACCAGCTCATCCTGCACTCGGGCCGCGGGCGCAAGCAACGCAGCGTCGACGATCAGTACTGGCCGCTGAAGGCCAACCCGAGCTTTTGCCACTGGCTACCCTTAGCCCAGCCCGATCAGGTCGTCGTCCTGCGCCCAGGATCGAAACCCAAACTCTTGCGGCCAATCGCTGACGATTTTTGGGAGGGACCCGCGCCCCTCGCCAGCGAACATTTCTGGTCGAGCTTTGAGCTCGTCGAGTGCAAGCCGGATGCCCTGCCCGGCCTTGTCACCAGCAAGGGCGCGGCCTTCATCGGTGATGAAGTCGAGTTTGCCGAACGCATCGGCGTGACGGCCGCCGCGCAAAATCCGCCCGCGCTGATGGCGCTGCTCGATAGCGCACGGGCCATCAAGACGCCTTACGAAGTCGAGTGTCTACAACGAGCCAATCGCATTGCCGCTGACGGCCACCAATACCTCGCCGAGCTCTTCGCCGATGGTGCCCACAGCGAGCTCGACTTGCACCTGGCTTACCTGCAACGCACACAACAGGATGCCACCGAGACGCCCTACTCCAACATCGTCGCCCTGGGGGCCAACGCTGCCATCCTGCATCACGTGCACTACGGACGCGTTCGCGACGGCAGCGAGAATCAAAGTCTGCTCGTCGATGCCGGAGGCCTGTGCCTTGGCTACGCCAGCGACATCACCCGAACCATGGTGCGCGGCACGAGCCACGCTGCCGAGCTTTTCCGCGCGTTGCGCGATGGCATGGAAAGCCTGCAGCGCAACCTGTGCCAGCAGGTCAAGCCAGGCCTGCTCTACGAAGATCTGCACAATCAAAGTCATGAGCTGCTAGCCAAGCTCCTTGTCGAGCTTGGCATTGCCACAGCCAGTCCCGAGGCGCTGGTGCGCGAGGGCGTGACCCGGGCCTTCTTTCCGCATGGGCTTGGCCACTCACTGGGCCTGCAAGTGCACGACGTTGGCTGTCGACTGGTACCGCCCGCTGAA
>JAHEAK010000488.1 GCA_024642805.1 Kofleriaceae bacterium
GTTCGCGGCCGGCGAGCTCCACGAGAACGGTCATGGGCAAGCGCGAGTGCACGGCCTGTCCCGAGACCTCGGTGCGATAGGCCAGGCGATAGACCAGGCGCACATCGCCACAGCGCGCGGGATCGACCGCGATCCGCTCGGTGCGGTAGGTGAGTCCAATGAGCTCGAACTCGCCGTCATGCAGCCAGCGCTCATTGAACATGCGATGTGCGTGACCGCGAATGCCGACGCCGGCTCCTGGATCGGCCTTGCCGATGACACGAAGCTCCGCGCGCAGGCTCGCGAAAATGTCCTCCTGCCAGCGCTGGCTGACGAGCAGGCCAAAACGCGCGCCGCTTTTCTCCAGCGCTCGCATGGCATCGGCGTCGTCGACGGTGGTGTAGACCTGGGCAAGCGGCGCCTCGCTCGACGCCGCCTGCTTGCCATCGGGCGCGCCATCAACACGCTGGCCAATTGCTGGGCCAATTGCTGGCAGGGCTTCTGCGGCCACGCCCTGCGCCGCTGGCGAGGGAGCCTGGCTGCGCGGAGCATCGGCGGAACTTGCGCAGCCTTGAGCGCTGCCCGCTGTGATGAGTAGGGCCAGGAGGCTCGCTAGGCGCGAGCTCGCCAGGCGCGTCCCTTGCGCTTGTGCAGGCATCGCCTTAGGTCGCGGCATCGGGAGGAGTCGCATCGACAGCGCTTGCGTCGACCGCGCCGCCGTCGGCGATTGCGGCGTCTGCGATCGCAGCGTCAGCGATAGCGGCATCCGCGAGCGCGGCATCGGGCGCACTGGCATCGACAACGCTTGCATCCGTGGCGGCGTCGGGCGTCGTTGCGTCGGGGGCCGCTGCCGCATCGGGAATCGTCGCGTCGGGGGGAGCGGCGTCGGCGCGGTCGGTGGAAAAGCCCGAGTCTCGGGTGTCAGCATCGGGAGCGTCGGCGGCTCCGTCTGCGCGGCTGTTGGCATCGCTGGTCACGGCGGCGTCGTCGAATCCGCTCGGATTCGAGGTGTCGAAGGTGCAACCTGCAGTCGCAAGACAAGCAAGGCCTATCAATCCACGACAAAGCTTGCGAGACAGCTCGGGTGCAACAACCATTTCGACGATTTAGTGTGACACACCTGGGCGGCGTGGTCGTCGGCGACTTTCATTTCAAGTGCTCGATTTCTCGACGCCTGCCAGCTTCTGACAGCGCCATTCAATTTTTCTAATCGATTCATAGGCTTCGCTCGGCTATGGTGCTCTGAGCGCTGCACGTACGTGCGCCTACACTCTCTGCCACTTCCTTTCCCTTCGGAAGCGACCCCATGTCCAAACTCGCACTGCTCACCACTCTGCTGCTCCTCTCTTGCCAGGCCATCGATAGCGCGCCGCCTATCGGTGAGCGCGAGCAGAGCATCATTGGCGGCACCGAAGATCATCTCGATGAGGGCGTGGTCGCTGTCTTTGTCGGCGGCTTGTGCACGGGCACTCTGGTTGCGCCGCGCGTCGTGCTAACCGCCGCGCACTGCGTGGGCGATGCCATCAAGGCTGGCGATACCAGCGCCGGCTCGGTGCGCTTTGGCGATGGCAGCGGTCCATGGATCGATTCGATTCGCATCGTCGATATGACCATGCACCGACTCTACAACCCGCCTGCCTTTCTCGAGCACGACATTGCTCTGGTTCGTCTGGAACGTGCCGCGCCCGCGCAGATTACCCCCATCCCCATCAGCACCCATGCTCTGACCGAAGACGACGTCGGCCTCCAGCTTCGCGTGGTTGGCTTTGGCAACAACGACGGCGAGAACGCTTCCGGTGCCGGGCTCAAGCGGCAAATGACAATACCCCTGGCCGAGGTCCACTCGGGCCACATCGGTTTTGGTGATTACGTCTACAACACCTGCCAGGGCGACTCGGGCGGTCCCACCTTTGCGACCTTCGATGGCATCGAGTCGGTGGTTGGCGTTACCTCCTATGGTGCGGCTGGCTGCTCGGGGACCTCGTACATGACGCGAACCGACGTCATGTGGGACCCCTTCTTGACCGAGGTGCTCAACGCTTGGTCAGGTCCTTGTCAAAACGATGGCGTGTGCGTCGAGGATGGCTGCGCCTTTCCCGATCCTGACTGCGATCCATGCGGCATGGAGGGCGTGTGCGCCGAAGGCTGCGCGGCACCCGATCGCGATTGTCCTTTGGCCGGGCTTGCTTCGGATGCCTGTACCGAGGCCACCGACTGCGAGACCCGCATCTGCGCCGACGCCCCTGAGGACGCTCGTATCCAGTACTGCAGCATGTCCTGCGATCCCTCGGCACTGCCCAAGGAGAGTGGCTGTTTCGCGCCTCTGACCCAGTGCGTGGATCAGGGTGATGGCACCGGCTTGTGCGAGTTTCCAGGCATCACGCCGGGCGCCCAGGGCTCCGCTTGCGAGGGCGGGGGCGATTGTCGATCGGGCATGTGCGATTCCGGCGAAGGCATCTGCGTGGAGGCCTGTGGCGGCGATTTACCGGTGTGCGCCCCCGACTACGAGTGTCGCGACCGGGGCGATTTGCAGGTGTGCACCGTGCCGGCGGAAGGCGGCTGTCAGGTCGGATCGGGCCGTGGTTCGCAGACTAGTGCCTTGTTCTTGTTGATGGCTTTGTTCGCCCTCCGGCGTCGATCGAAAACGCGTCACGGCTAGGGATTATTTCGCCCGTGCCCATCAAGGGCGGGCGCGCATGCAAGTCGATGTCGCGGACTGGCGCGGCGCGCGTTGGGCCATTACGATGGCCCAGAGCATGTCGGATGACAGAAACCTAACAAGAACGCACAGCCATGTAGCGAGCCGTGAACGCGCGCTCCTGCTCGGTCAACGCGGTGCCGTGATCTGGTTCACCGGTCTCTCCGGATCCGGAAAGTCGACGCTGGCCTATGCCCTCGAGCGGCGTCTCACTGGCATCGGTCAGCTCTGCTTCGCCCTCGATGGCGACAACGTGCGGCTAGGCTTGTGCAAGGACCTCGGCTTTAGCCCGGAAGATCGCAACGAGAACATCCGCCGCATTGGTGAAGTCGCGGCGCTCTTCGCCGAAGCCGGCGTCCTGGTACTCACCTCCTTCATCTCGCCCTATCACAAAGACCGCATGGCGGCGCGAGCGACCTCCAAGGGCAAGTTCATCGAGGTCTATCTCGATGTCCCCGTCGCCGTCTGCGAGGAGCGCGATCCCAAGGGTCTGTACAAGAAGGCCCGCGCCGGTGAGATCACCGAGTTCACCGGTGTGAGCGCCCCCTACGAAGAACCCGCAGATCCGGAGATTCGCGTCAACACCGCCGAGCTGAGCGTCGAGCAGTGTGTCGAGAAGATCATTCGCTACCTCGAAGCAGCGGGACAGTTCGATGTCTCCGATCTGCGCACTGGCAACGAGCCCTCAGGACTCTCACGATGAGTAAGTACTATCTCAGCCACCTCGACGAGCTCGAAGCCGAGGCCATGCACATCATGCGCGAGGTGGTCGCCGAGTTCGAAAATCCCGTCATGCTCTACTCGGTCGGCAAAGACTCCTCGGTGATGGTGCGCCTGGCGCAAAAGGCCTTCGCACCCGGCAAGCTGCCCTTTCCGCTCTTGCACGTCGACACTAGCTACAAGTTCAAGGAGATGTACGAGTTTCGCGACCGCTATTGCGAGAGCATTGGCGCCGAGCTCATCGTCGAAGGCAACGCCCAGGCCATTGCCGAGGGTGCCAATCCCTTCGATCTAGGCACCTCGACCTGCTGTGGTCTGCTCAAGACCAAGGCCCTGCTCGACGCCCTCAAGAAGGGCAAGTACGACGCGGCCTTTGGCGGCGCTCGTCGCGACGAGGAAAAGTCGCGCGCCAAGGAGCGGGTCTACTCCTTCCGCGACAAGTTTGGTCACTGGGATCCCAAGAACCAACGCCCCGAGCTGTGGAACATCTACAACGGTCAGGGCGAGAACATCCGCGTGTTCCCACTCTCCAACTGGACCGAGCTCGATGTCTGGCTGTACATCTATAAAGAGGACATCCCCATCGTCCCGATGTACTTCGCCAAGGAGCGCGAGATGATCGTTCGCGACGCCCAGCTGATTCCCGTCGAGGGGCCGATGAGGCTGCGAGAGGGCGAGAAGCCGGAGATGGTCAGCTGTCGCTTCCGCACCCTGGGCTGCTCGCCCTGTACCGGCGCCGTGCGCTCTACCGCCGACACCCTGGAAAAGGTCATCGAGGAAATCATGACCGCAAGGCAAAGCGAGCGCATCACGCGCATCATCGATCACGATCGCGACGGCTCCATGGAGCTGAAAAAGCGCGAAGGCTACTTCTAGTACTTGATCGTAGTCCTCGGGCCTGGTGGGTCCGACTTCCTCTTCACGACACAGCACTAGAGCATCAAGACAATCATGGGTATTCAAAAGCTCCTCAGCGACAACGAAGACAAAGACCTTCTACGCTTCCTCACCTGCGGAAGTGTGGATGATGGCAAGTCGACGATGATCGGTCGCCTCTTGCACGACAGCAAGGGCATCTACGACGACCATCTCTCGACCCTGGAGAAGGACTCCAAGCGGGTCGGCTCGGCCGGCCAGGCCATCGATTTCAGTTTGCTGCTCGATGGCCTCAAAGCCGAGCGCGAGCAGGGCATCAC
>JAHEAK010000489.1:0-707 GCA_024642805.1 Kofleriaceae bacterium
CCAGGGCGTGTCGATCATGTGCGCCATTTGGGCTGGGAACATCAGAATCGAAGAGGCAAAGATGGGCGGGATAACGCCCGAGACGTTGATCTTGAGTGGCAGGTGCGTCTGGGTGCCGCCATACATCTTCCGGCCAACCATCCGCTTGGTGTACTGCACGGGGATTCGCCGGTGCGCCCTCTCGAAGAAGCAAACCGCGGCGATGGTCACGCCGACCGAGATGAGCATCAGGATGAGGCTGAGCAGATCGAAATCGCCCATCGCGCTCAGGGTCACCACCTGCGAAATCGCGTCGGGCAGACCGGCCACGATGCCAGCAAAGATGATGAGAGAGATGCCGTTGCCGATGCCGCGCTCGGTGATTTGCTCGCCGAGCCACATGATGAAGGCCGTACCCGTTGTGAGGGTCAGCATGGTCAGGAGGCGGAAGCCCCAACCTGGATCCGCAACCACCTCAGCTCCAGAAAAGCCGCCGCCGCCACCGCGACCGAGGCCTTCGAGCCACGACGCAATGAAGAAGGACTGAACGAGGGACAGGCCGATGGTTCCGTAGCGGGTAAACTGATTGATCTTGCGACGCCCCGATTCACCCTCTTTGTTGAGTTGGTCGAGCGTGGGCACGACCACCGTCATCAACTGAATGATGATGGACGCAGAAATGTAGGGCATGATGCCCAATGCAAAAATCGACAGCTGCTTCAGAGCGC
>JAHEAK010000489.1:717-4587 GCA_024642805.1 Kofleriaceae bacterium
AGGAAGGAGCCCGAGCCACCTGTCGAAATCAGGTTCTGCATCTCGAGCCGGTTAACACCGGGCACCGAGATGAAGATGCCTATGCGATAGACCGCGAGCAACGAAAGCGTAAAGAAGATGCGCTTGCGAAGCTCGGGAATCTTGCCGATATTTGAAATTCCTGCCACGTGGAGTCCTGAAGAGAGGCCCAGCCGTTATAGGCCGATTCGAAGCTCGGTCCTATGTTTGTAGGGGCTTGTTAGCACACTGACAGCAAGCTGCCACTCACGCGAGCGGTGCGAAGGGAGAACTATTCCGCCGCTGCTGGTGCTGGCTTGGAGGAAACCACTTCAGCAGAACCGCCAGCAGCCTCCAGCTTGGCAATGGCCGACTTGGAGAATCCGTGGGCCTTGATGTGAAGAGCCTTCGACAGCTCGCCGCCGCCAAGGACTTTCACCATACGGGCATCCTTTGGGATGAGACCGGCGCCGCGAAGCATCTCGATGGTCACTTCACCAGCTTCGAAGCGCTGCGCAAGCAGGCTCAAGTTGATGGCGTGAGACTCGACGCGGAATGGATTTTTGAAGCCGCGCTTGGGCAAACGGAAGATCAGTGGCATCTGACCACCCTCGTAGCCTGGAACGGCTCCGTGGTGTCCCGAACGGGCCTTTTGGCCCTTCATGCCGCGACCCGAGGTCTTGCCGGTTCCCGAACCGCGACCGCGACCAACGCGCTTAGGTTTCTTGGTAGCTCCGGGATTCGGAGAAAGACTGTGTAGCGTAGTACCCATTGCGATTCTCTATCTACTCGACAGGGGTGACCGTGACGAGGTGACTAACTTTGCGGATCATGCCGCGAACAGCCGGCGTGTCTTGCAGCTCAACCGTGTAGTTGATGTGCTTGAGACCGAGGCCCTTGAGCAGGAGACGTTGTGGCGCGGGCTTGCCGTGACCACTTCGTACTTGCTTGACTCTGAGTTTGATTGCCATGGCTCGTTCTAGGCCTGAAGGCCCAGCTCCTCGAGAGACTGACCGCGACGGCGGGCAACCTCGGCGGCGGAGGTCAACTGCTTGAGAGCTGCAACCGTCGCATGAATAACGTTGTGCTGGTTGGAAGTACCAAGAGACTTGGTGAGGATGTCCGTCACGCCAGCCACCTCGAGAACGGGGCGAACAGCGCCACCGGCGATAACACCGGTACCGGGCGAAGCGGGACGAAGCAGAACCTGGGCAGCGCCAAACACGCCGAGAATCTCGTGCGGGATGGTGCCGTTGACCAGAGGAATCTTGAAGAGATTGTTCTTGGCTCGCTCGTTGCCTTTGCGAATCGCCTCGGGAACTTCCTTGGCTTTGCCAAGGGCAGCGCCGACGTGACCGTTGAGGTCACCGACGACTACAAGTGCCGAGAAGGAGAAGCGACGGCCGCCCTTTACGACTTTGGCGACGCGGTTGATGTACACAACGCGATCGACAAGCTCACCAACATCGTTCAGATCAATAGCCATTTAGAACTCCAGACCAGCTTCGCGAGCGCCCTCGGCAACTGCCTTGACGCGACCGTGATAGATAAAACCGTTGCGATCGAAAATGACTGCTTTGACCTGCTTCTCTTGAAGCTTCTTGGCCACGGCAGCTCCCACGAGCTTGGCAACATCAGACTTGTCCTTGCCGTCGGTGGCGCCTTTGACCTCAGCGTCGAGATCAGAAGCAGCCGCCAGGGTCACGCGATTCACGTCATCAATCGCCTGAGCGTAGATGTGCGCGTTCGAGCGAAACACGGAAAGACGTGGACGCTCGGCAGTGCCCGAGATGCGCTTGCGCTGTCCATACTTGCGACGTTGGCGACTACGCGCCTTTGGATTACGAATTTTGAGGTGTGCCATGAGACTAACCTGCAGCCTTGCCAGCTTTGCGGAGGATGCGTTCCTCCATGTATTTGACGCCTTTGCCTTTGTAAGGCTCTGGCGCACGGAAGCTTCGAATCTTGGCGGCACAAGAGCCCAAAAGCTGCTTGTCGATGCCGGCAAGAGTGATGACGTTCTTCTCGACCTTGGCGGTGACGCCCTTGGGCAGCTCGTACACAACGGGGTGTGAGTAGCCAAGTTGCATGGTCAGGGTTTGACCGCTGACCTCGGCGCGATAACCGACGCCGTTGATCTCGAGCTTGCGCTCAAAGCCTGTGGTCACGCCGGTCACCATGTTGGCGACCAGAGCGCGCATCAGACCGTGAGCAGCGCGGGCTGGACGGCTGTTGTGAGCGCGCTTGAACACTAGGGTGCCACTGTCGTTGTTGATTTCGACAAATGCGTTGCCCTTGGTCTCGAGCTGGCCCTTCGGGCCCTTGACCGTGATCATGTGCCCGAGGGTCACGTCGACGCCTTTGGGTACGGTGATGGGATTGTTGCCAATACGGGACATTCTCGCCTACCAGACTTCGCAGAGAACCTCACCACCGACGCCGAGCTCGCGAGCTTTGCGGTCAGTCATGAGACCTTGAGAGGTTGAGATGATGGCCACGCCGAGTCCGTTGCGGACACGGGGAACCTCGGTGGCACCGACGTAGCAACGCTGTCCCGGCTTGGAGACGCGCTTGATACCGGTGATGGCGCTGTTGTGACGGTTGTCGTAACGAAGCGTGACGGCAATACGGCCTTGCACGGTGTCGTCGGACTTCGAGACAGCATCGACAAAACCCTCTTCCTTGAGGATCTCAGCCAGCTTCAGCTTGATCTTCGATTTAGGGCAATCGATCTCCAGCTTGCGGGCCATGATGCCGTTACGGATACGGGTAAGAAAATCTGCAATAGGATCGGTCATCGACATAAGGGACTAACTCCTACCAGCTCGACTTGATGACACCTGGAAGGTCGCCCTTCAAGGCCAGGCCACGGAAACAAAGGCGGCACATGTGAAATTTGCGCATGTAGGCCCGGGGACGCCCGCAGAGAGGACAGCGATTCTTCTCGCGAACTTTGAACTTGTGCTTCTTGGGAAGCATTTTAACTAAGCGGCTCATGCTTGCTCTCCTTGAGCGGCGACCGGCCCCATATTACGGAAGGGCATGCCAAGGTGCTTGAGTAGCGACCGCGCTTCCGCGTCAGTCTTTGCCGTCGTTACGACAGCGATGTTGAGACCCTTGATGCTATCGACCTTGTCGTAGTCCACCTCGGGGAAAATGATCTGCTCTTTGACGCCAACCGAGTAGTTGCCTCGGCCGTCGAAGGCCTTCTCCGACACACCGCGGAAGTCGCGAACGCGTGGCAGTGCAACACTGACGAAGCGCTCGAGGAACTCCCACATCGCATCTCGGCGAAGCGTGACCATGCAACCAATCTTGTGCCCCTTGCGGAGTTTGAAGGTCGCGATGTCTTTTTTGGCTTTGGTCACCACGGGGGTGCGGCCGGTGATAGCGCGCATCTCTTCGACGGCGCTAACCATGATTTTCGGCTCACCAACTGCCTTACCAAGGCCCATGTTCAGGGTGATCTTGGTAATGCGCGGAATCTCCATGACGTTCTTGTAAGAGAACTCTTCTTGGAGCTTGGCGCGAACCTTCTCGTCGTACTCGCGCTTGAGCCGCGGAGGCTGCGTGCGCTTGCTTGTAGATTCAGTCATCGTAATTCACTTTCAGCGTGATCACATTCCCGGGTTGGGAAACGTGGTGCCACACTTGATGCACGCGCGGTGTTTCGTACCGGCATCATCGATGGTTTTCTTGCTGCGACGAGCCGCAGAACAGGTCTCGCACCAGAGCGCCACGTTGGCCATCGCAATGCTGCCTTCGATCTCTTTGATGCCACCTTGAGGGTCCTTTTGAGAGGCCTTGGTGTGCTTCTTGAGCATGTTGACTTTTTCGATCACAACACGGCCCTTGCTGAGGAGCACGTTCTTG
>JAHEAK010000490.1 GCA_024642805.1 Kofleriaceae bacterium
TGTTGATGATGAGCGCGGTGGTTTCGTTGTTCGGCTTTGGCTTGGCCTCGATGAAGCCAACACCTTGCACGGTGCGCGGAACGCTCAGCTTGGTAGCTTTTGCTGGGGCTCGCTCGATGCTCGGCTGTGGGGCGGTTGGGCCGGCCGGTGACGAACCAGGCGCAGTGGGACGATGCGGTCTTGCGGTCGCTGCCTGCTCCGCACCTAGAGCTAGATATCCGCAAGCCATCAGCGCGTAGACCACCGAGGTGGTGGTGGCAGGATCGGTTTCCACACAGGAGTCGACGAGATTCTTGAGGGACAGCTCCGCTTTCTGCAGGCGTTGCAAAATGGGTTCTTCCACGGCAGTGAACGCGAAGGCAGGCAACATAGGCAAGGCTGCCGCTGGCAGGCTCAGGCTGCGCTCGCCGACCGCGGCAAGCTCCGTCGACAACCTCTCGAGCGAGTAGTGTGTGCGTAGACCAAAGTAAATGAGCCAACGAACATCGAGTGGTGGGACGTCTTTGTCGGCGCGCATGCTGCGTGCGTTGTCGACCACGAAGTCAGCGTCGGGCAGTGCGAAGATGCGTGCGGCGGCCCGTGCCAGGCTGCGGCGCTTGAGGGTCAGGCTCTGCTCGGGCGTGAGCTTGGCGACTTCCGCGAGCAGCTCGCTGGCATCCCGATCGGGCTCGGCCGCCGAGCGCTGCACGAAGATACCCAGGGTCGAGGAGTTGACCAGGCCATTGGCCAGCGCGATGCGTGCCGGCGAGTCTGCGGGCGAAGGGCTGGCAGCGGCGACGATCTGACCGTTTTCCCACGAACAGCGGTACTCCAGACGCCCCTTGGTGAGCACCAGATCGCCGGTGAAGCGCTTGGCCGCCAGACTGAAGATGGTCCGGGCGAAGGGTTGATTGGCCACATTGCCTTGAGCGATCAGCATGTGACTAGGCGGCCTTTCGTCTTGCCCGCTCAGCGCGAATGCTCGCACCTCGGAAACGCTGCACCAAATAGGCACAGGCGAAGAGCACGATCGTCAGGGCGAGGACGGCCAAGACCGCTGGGTTTCCCTCCACATACCCCCACCATTGGACGCCCTGAGCCTGCACTGTCCTGAGCATCTCCGGGCAGTGGCCAATTTGTCAATGGCAGCCCAAGGGCACCCGCCCGGAGGCCCTCGGGGCGAGGGCTCAGGGTTGAAGCTCAGGACACACGTCGAGGCGTCGCGCTCAGCGGCAACAGCGGAAGCCGATGTTGGGCAGGAAAAAGCTGTCGTTGGCGGTTAGGAAGTCAAATCCGCAGCTGATTCCCACCTTGCTGTTATTGAAGGAGCCGCCCCGGAGCGGGTTGACGCCCGCAGAGCGCTCGGCCGTCCACTCTTTGATGTTGCCGCTCAAGTCGAAGGCGTCACCGCCACCTTCCCATTCGGCAAAGCATGCGGCCATGGCGCCGGTCGCCAGCATGACGTCTTGATCGCCGGGAGCCGGGGCGCCGTCAAAGTCTTCGCCGTTGCATGTGTTGGGCTGGTACACGCGACAGTCGGTAGCGTAGGACCACTCGCACTGCTCGCTCGTGCCCTGGTTGAGCGGAACATAGGTGGCGCTCTTGGTGACCTCGATGTGATCGATGATCACGCCGTCCTCGCGGTTGTAGAAGCTCAGGGTGTGGTTGCCAACAGCGGCGACGTTGAAGCTGATGACGGTGCCGTTGCTGAAGGTGTTCATCCACAGCCAGGCGTTGTCTGTGGTGGTCTCGATGCGGGCGTTGGTGGCATTGATGTTGTAGTCGACATCGTCAAAGGCAAACCACACCGAGTCAGCGGCGTCGCCCAAGGTGGCCATGCGCACCCACAGGAAGTGCGTGCCGGTCTGGGTGAAGTTGATGGTGTAGGTCATCCGCGGGCTGCCAGTCAGGTTGCTCTGGTTGGTGGTGTTGGACTGGGTACCATCGGGAACCATCATGGCGTTGCCGCCGGAGGCACCTGTCACGATGACCTCGACCCAGCTTGCTTGCGAGCCGGCGACGTTTTGTCGGAACGATGGGTTCTCCGCCTCAAAGACGACGAGGCCGTTGCTACTGGCAGCCGCAGGCAGCTGCACGCCCGCACCAATGTTGTCGGTCTCGCAGGCCAGTTGCCACTCGTCCTCTTCACACAGACGGGCGCCGATGCGAGCACAGGCGGCTTCGGCTTGCGGCTGCGTGACGTTGGTCCAGGGCAGGCGACCTGCCTGGCTGCACACCGCCCCGTTGACCTTGAAGCCCTGGGCGACCGCGGTCGAGTCGGGGCGCGAGGCCTCGTACTTCATGATTTCGACTCCGGCGCCAATGGTGACCCACTCCTGGAGCTCACCGTCGTCGACCAGACCGTTGCAGTCATCATCGACGCCGTTGCAGGTCTCCGCGGGGGCGTTGCCCGGATTGAGTACGTCGACGGCTGTACACACCAGACCGTTGTCGGTGGCGTTGCAGACCTGCGTACCACTGTCCTTGCAGACGCCGACTTGACCATCGTCGCATGCGGCGCCCTTGAGCGCGAAGGCTTCGTCGACCCGGCCGTCGCAGTCGTTGTCTTGCTCGTCGCAATCGGTCTCAGGAGTAAATTGCCCGGCGACGATGGCGGTCACGTTGCCCGTGTAGTTGCACTCGAATTGGCCGGTGCTGCTGTTGCAGCTAGCGACCGCGCCCGCGCACTGGCCATCTTGATCGCAGATCGCGGGCGGGTTGGCGTTGACGCCTTCGTCGATGTTGCCATCGCAGTCGTCATCGGCGCCGTTGCAGATTTCCTGGCCGGCAAAGTTGCAGGGCCCAAACTCACAGCCGTCACTGACCAGGCCGTTGTTGTTGTGAAAGCCGCTGGCACAGGCTGCGATCTGGCAGCCGTTGTTGCAGGTCATGAAGGCGTTGGCGCCGGTACAGGTGATGCCGCACCCGGTGCAGTTATTCGGATCGCTCGCGAAGTTGAAGCCATTGGTCGGGTTGCCATCACAGTCGTGATCGATGGCATCGCACTGCTCAAGCTGCGGCAAGACCGCGCCGACGCACTGGATGCTGCCACCCACACAGGTGAGTACGCCGAAGGTGCACTGACCGGCATCCGAGACAGGACCGCAATCACCAGCAACCGTGATGCCCTCGTCGAAGAGACCGTCGCAATCATCATCGAGGCCGTTGCAGCTCTCGGTGCCGCCGGTCACTTGCCCCTGACACTCGAGGACGCCGCTATTGCACTGTTGGACGCCCGCCTGGCATTCGCCAGCGTTGGTGCCACAGACTAGGCCGCCCTGGGGATTGTTCTCATCGACGTTACCATCGCAGTCGTCGTCGAAGGTGTTGCACAGCTCGAAGGTCGGGGTGACGGCGCCGTCGCCACAGACAATGCTGCCGTCCTGGCAGACCGTGGTTCCGGAAACGCACTCGCCGATGTCGTTGCCGCAGGCGATGCCAACGCCGTCGAGATCGCCCTCGTCGACGTTGCCGTCGCAGTCGTTGTCTAGCGAGTCACATTGCTCGATGCCAGAGACGACGCAGGCGTCGCTCTGATTGCCGTCGCGAATGTCGGCGTCGATGATGTCGCCGACCCGAGCATCGGAGACGCTTCCGGTGCCTTGCGCGTCGTAACAGTCTAGACAGTAGCTATCGACGTTACACGAGCCGGTGACCACGGCGATGGCCGCGATACTCGTCAACAGCAGGGAGAGTCCGAGCAAGGTGCGCATTACTGAAGCTCCTCTTGGCGACGACGCGCGAGGTAGAGAAGTGCCAGCATCACGAGCAGCGAGCCCAGGGCCCCTGCGCCGCCAGCGGAGCTACAGCCACCGCCACCGCCGGCACTCACGAACTCGTGATCGACCGGTGGTCCCGCATCGCCGTGGCTCGGCTCGAAGCAGCTGCCGAAGTCACAGACTTGATCCTCAGGACACGAGACGCCCAGACACGGATCCTGGATGCACTCGCCGTTGGCGGGGTTACACACCTGGCCGGTCTGGCACGGAGAGGTGCAGGGGTTGGTGACACAGGTACCGGCCTCGTTGCAGGCTTGACCGAGTGGGCAACCACCGCAAGGCAGCGGCTCACAGGAACCGAGCACACAGCCCTGGCCCTCGGGACAGTTGACGCCGGCACAGGTGGCAACGCAATCGCCCTGGAAGCAGTACTGACCCGCACCTGGACACGAGACGCCCGTGCACGGATCGCTCACACACTCATCGATGACGCAGAACTCGTCTGGCCCACAGATTTCAGGGAAGCCGCGGCAATCATCGAACTGGCAGCTGCCGTCGCTTGGTCGACACGCCGTGCCAGTCGGGCAGTTGGTGATGGTGCAGCTGATGACGCAGGCACCGTCGACACAGGTGGTGTGGTTGCCATTGCCGTCGGCGGGGCAGTTGACGTTGAAGCAAGGGTCCGCGAGACAGAAGTTGTCTGGGCTGCAGATCTGACCCGATGGGCATGGGAACTCGCCTGGCTGACATGGGAAGGCACACTGGCAATCCACGCAGCTCGAACCGTTTGGACACAGTGCCGGAGGAGACTCGTCGACCGCGTCGTCGCAATCGTTGTCGAGGCAGTCGCAGATCTCGATACCAGGCAGCTCGCCGCCG
>JAHEAK010000491.1 GCA_024642805.1 Kofleriaceae bacterium
GCCACGGCCCGCTCGATGCAGTTCTGCAGTTCGCGCACGTTGCCCGGCCAGGCATAGCTAAGGAGTTTGTCAGCGGCCGCTGCCGAAATGCTGCGCAGCTGGCTGCGCGGGTTGGAGCTGGCAAAGCGCTCGAGGAAGGCCTGAGCCAGGAGCAGGGCGTCATTGCCGCGCGCGCGCAAGGGCGGCAGCTCGAGGTGCAGAACGTTGAGCCTATAAAAGAGGTCTTCGCGGAAGCGGCCCTCTTCGACAGCCCTCTCGAGGTCGCGATTGGTGGCAGAGCAGATGCGAGTGTCGAATGCGACCTCGGATTCCGCTCCGAGCGGGCGAACTTTGCGCTCCTGTAGGGCGCGCAAGAGCTTGGGTTGTAGGCCAAGGGGCAGCTCGCCGATTTCGTCGAGGAAGAGGGTGCCGCCGCTCGATTGCACGAAGAGACCCGTGCGCGTCGTGCGCGCATCGGTAAAGGCCCCGCGGACGTGGCCAAAGAGCTCGCTCTCCAGGAGATTCTCTGGCATGGCCGCACAGTTGATGGCGACGAAGGGGCCGGCACGTCGACGACTGCGCTGGTGCAGGGCGCGGGCCACCAGTTCTTTGCCGGTACCGCTCTCGCCACTGATGAGGACGGAGGCGTCGGAGTCACAGACGCGGTCGAGAGTCGAGTAGACCCCTTGCATGCTCTCGCTCTCGCCGATCAGCTCTTCGAAGCTCCTGGCTTTGGAGACCGCCTTGCGCAGGCGTTTGACCTCCTCCTGCAAGTTGTGATGCTGAATCGCTCGTTCCAGGGCGACCACGAGCACCTCGATGTCGAAGGGCTTGGGTACAAAGTCATAGGCGCCGGCACGGATCGCGGCAATGGAGCTCTCCAGGCTGCCAAAGGCCGTGATGAGGATGACCGGAATGTCGGGTCGATCCGCGAGGATGCGCTCGCATAACTCCAGGCCATTCATGCCGCGCATGTTTAGATCGCTAATGACGACATCGTAGTCGTCTGCGCGCAGGGCGCTAAAGGCCGATTCGGCCTGGGTGTGAACCTCGACCACGAAGCCGCGCTTGCTCAGCGTCGACTTGAGCATGCTGCCCATGGCGGCATCGTCGTCTACAACTAATATGCGGCTACTCATCGATCGGCTGGAGGGGCAGGTACACGGTGAATCGGGTGCCTTCGCGCAAGACCGAGCTTACATCGATAAAGCCGCCGTGTTCTTTGACGATGCCATAGGCTACCGAGAGGCCGAGGCCAGTGCCATCTCCGACCTCCTTGGTCGTGAAAAAGGGCTCGAAGATGCGTGGCAGATCGGCCGCTGCGATTCCCGGGCCCTGATCCTGGACATAGATGGTCCCAAATTCACGGGCCGCGCCGCTGAGCTCGTCGGGATCCTTGCGAGTGACACGCTCGCTACCAACCACGAGGGTGCCGCCGGCCGTCATGGCCTGGATGCCGTTGACGACCAGATTGGTGACGACCTGCTGAATCTGGCCCGCGTCGATGAGGGCGCTGGTCGACTCGCTGGAGTCGGCGACTTCAATGACCACTTTGTGCTTTTGGGCCATGGGGGTGAGCAGGGTGGATACGCGCGAGGTAATTTCTCCGAGCTCCTGGCTGGACTTGCACAAGGTGCGCTGTCGGGCAAAGTCGAGGAGCTGGCGGATGATCGCGGTGACCCGATGGGCCTGCTCGGCGATGATGACGACATTTTCATAGGCGCCGCTCTCGGGCGGATATTCCTCGGTGACTAGCTGTGCGTGGCCGGTGATGACATTGAGGGGCGTGCCGACTTCGTGGGCGATGCCGGCCGCGAGCTTGCCAACGGTCGTGAGTCGGTCGGCGTGGCGCAGTTGCTCCTGGGTGGCGAGGCGCGTGGTGGTCTCGGCCTCGAGGTGGGCACGTGCTTCGGAGAGGCGCTCGCACATCGCGTTCATCTCCTTACCGAGCTCACCGATCTCGTCCTTGCCAGGGGGGGACTGCGAGATGGCAAGATCGCCAGCGCCGATTCGTCTGGCCTGCTCGACCAGTGCACGTACCGGTCGCCCGACGAAGACGATGCCCACTGCCAGGGCCAAGAGCGCGCACACCAAGACCAAGACAAGCGTTGCGATCACCGCCTGCAGGATCGTCTTGCGCAGGTACTCTTTCTCGGCGCTCAGTGACTCGCCAAGCTCGATGGCGGCCGGGCGGGCATCGGGGAGCGACACCGGCACATAGGTAAAAAGGGACAGCTCGCCATCGCGCGGGTCTGGGGCCTTGAGGACGACCACCTTGCCCTCAGCAAGGTGACGTCGAGCCGCCGCGTCGAGTTGCTCGGCACCCGGCTCCTCGAGCCAGAGCCAACGCACCTTGACGTAGCTCTCTCGCTCGTCAGCGTTCTCGACCAGATCGAGGGCCTCTGCCTCGCCAACCGTGGTCCAGATCCGCGAGACGGCACCAGCCAGGGAGCGACCCATCAGAGCGCTGTCCTTACGCATGTCGTCTTCGAAGAGAGCAGCCTCTCGGTTGATGCGCACGAAGGCGTTGACACCCAGCACGAAGAGGATGGCCAGTGAGAGAGCGATGATGAGTTTGACGGTGAGTCTCATGAATGCCTGGTCGATAACTGCTGCGCTTTGCCACGGGGCGGCATGATGTTGCAATTTGCCACGAGGAATCGGCCGGAATCGGCCTGTGTTGGCCCTTTCGGGTGGGCACGCCCCTTGCTCTTGGCAGTAAGGGAACGGCGACGACGCCGGAAAGGACTAGATATCATGAAAACCTCACTGTTGATCGCGACCCCCGCAATGGCTTCTCTCCTGCTGGTCGGATGTGGAAGCAAACCAAAGCCCAAGACCGTGGCCGCCGCCCCCGTCGTTGAGAAAGAGAAAGCCCCGACGGTTCGCCGAACCGAGGCCGTCAAAGGCGATTTGCGTGAGGCCTTGCTGCACCTGCGACGTGTGCACTTTGCGTTCGACACCGACGCGATCTTGCCCGAAGGCCGCAAGGCTCTCGAAGACGCCGCCACGCTGCTCAAACTTCACCCGAAAGTGCAGATCTACATCGACGGGCACACCGATGAGCGCGGCACATCGGAATACAACCTGGCCCTTGGCGAGAAGCGCGCACGAGCCTGCTACTCGTATCTGACCCGCCTTGGTATTCCAGAACAGCGTCTGCACATCATGACCTTCGGCAAGGAGCAGCCATGGGACAGTGGGCATGGCGACGTGGCCAATGCCAAGAATCGCCGAGCTGAGTTCCGACTCATTCGTGGCGATGCGCGCCTCGTAGTCGACGATGGCGTGCTCTACGACGACAAGGGCGGCGCCATGAATACCGCCAGCAAATAAACTTCGACATTCGAAATGAACTGCGGTGACGCCGTCTCGGAAATGTTAGCCTGCGCGCGTGGAAATCAGTACCTTTGAAACCAAGCGCGGGCTCGCGACAGTGCGGCTGGCAACGATCGACGACATCAAGCCCCTCATTGCGCTCAACAAGCTGTGCTTCCCCAGCATGGCCGAGCAAAACGTCGTCTGGAATCGTGGCCAGCTCAGCAACCATCTGCGCCTCTTTCCCGAGGGGCAGGTGGTCATCGAGCTCAATGGAGAGCTGGTTGGAGCCGTTGCCAGCCTGATCGTGCGACTGGGTGCAGACGACTACCGAGCACACACCTACTCGGGCATCACCGACGGCGGCTACTTCCACAATCACGATCCGCAGGGGGATAGCCTCTACGGCGCCGATGTCTACGTGCATCCAGAAGCGCGAGGCCTCTCGATCGGGCACCACCTCTACGAGGCACGCAGGCAGCTGTGTAGAGACCTAAATCTGCGTCGCATCATCGCGGGCGGTCGCATCCATGGCTATCTCGAGCACGCCAATGACATGACGGCCGAGCAGTACGTCCGCAAGGTCGAGACGGGCGAGGTCAGGGATATGGTGCTCAGCTTTCAGATGCGTGAAGGCTTCGTGGTGCGCAGCATGTTGCGCAACTACATCCGCGATCCTCAGAGCAAGAACCACGCGACCTTCATCGAGTGGCTCAATCCCGACTATAAGCCTCTCGACGACGACGACCACCGCAAGGTGCGCGTCGCGGCCGTGCAATACCAGGTGCGCAAGGTGGCGACCTTCGCCGAGTTCGCCGAGCAGATTACCTACTTCGTTGAGACCGCCGCCGAGTACCGCTCGGACTTCGTGGTCTTTCCCGAGTTCACCAGCATGCAGCTCTTGTCGCAGGATGCGCTCAAGAATTTGCCGCCGCGGGAAGGCATCAGTCGCCTGTGCGACCTCGAAGAGGACTACATCGATCTCATCAAGGGGCTGGCCAGGCGCTTTGGTCTCTTCATCATCGCTGGCACCCATCCGGTGCGGCGTGAGGGTACCGTCTACAACGTGGCTCCCATTGTTTTCCCTGATGGGCGGGTCATCTTTCAGCCAAAGATTCACATCACGCCCTCGGAAAAGCGCTTCTGGGGTATCGAAGGTGGCAGCGAGCTACACGTCATCCCGACCTCGAAAGCAAAGATTGGCGTGCTGGTCTGCTACGACTCGGAATTCCCGGAGGCGGCTCGCTACCTTGCCGACTCGGGCACCGAGATTCTCT
>JAHEAK010000492.1 GCA_024642805.1 Kofleriaceae bacterium
CGACCAGCTGATCGAGGCTGGGGCGCAGCGCGGTGAGGGTGTGGGAAGGATGATCGAATCCTTCGGAGCGTGGGCGGTCGCCGGTCATCGACACCATGAAGCCACGCATGTGACCATCGCCCTGACCTGCGGGACTATTGGGCACCTCGGTGGCGGGTTGCAGACCGCTCAGGACGTTGACGTTGTAGGGCGCAAGCGGGCTCAAGAGCTCGGTTGGCGCATAGCCAGGCCCGAGCTCGGCAGGCGTCCACAAATCCGGGTGGCCGGCCTGGGGCGTGCCATGCTTGTCGTTCCAGGGCATGCCGCCACCCCAGAAGAAGAGCAGGAAGAAGGGCTGATTGCCCTGGCCGTCGGCGTAGGCGCCTTGGGAATCGAGCATGGCTTCCAGTGGCGGCAAGGCCAGGGACAGGCCGAGGCCAGCAAGGCTGCCGCGCAGGAAGCTGCGACGAGAAAGCTGGTAGCGGCTCTTCGTGCTAGTCCTCTTCATGCTGATCCTCTTCTTGTTGGACCCTACCTTGTTGGTCATTGTGCGTTCTCCGGCTTGGCGAGTTTGCGGAAGCCGTCGCTGAGGGCAAGCTCGAGCAACAGGTCTTTGAAGCGGTATCCCGAGGCGGCAAAGCGAGCGTCGAGCTCACGAAGGACTCGGCCTTCCCGAGCTTGGTCGAGGCGACCGTTGGCATGGCGGTAGAGTTGTTTCACCATGCAGGCACTGACGCGCTCGTCGGCGGCCAAGAGGTCAGCCAACTCCTGGGCGTTGGCCAGGGGCACACCGTCGAGTCCGCCCGAATGGTCGATGGGATAGCCGTTGTCCTCGGTGCGCGCCACGCCCAGGGAGTCGAAACCCTCGAAGAGGAAGCCCGGTGGATCGATCAGCGCGTGGCAGCTGGCGCAGGTTGGATTGGCGCGATGCTGTTCGAGTCGCTCGCGCAGAGTGTGGACCTCTTCGCTCGGCGGCACCACCTGGGTATCGACATCGGGAGGTGGTGGCGGCACCAGTTCGCAGAGTAGACGCTCGCGGATGAACTTGCCGCGCAGCGTGGGCGAGGTATCGGTTTCGTGACCATTGAGGCTCAAGAAGGCCGCCGAGGTCAAGAAGCCAGCGCGCTCACGATCTTCTGGCAAGTCAACGGCGACGAAGGCCACCTCGCTGGCAAGGGGCGCGTCCACCCCGTAAAGAGCCGCCAGCTCTTTGTTGACGAATGTGCGCCGAGAGGACAGAAGCTCGCGGATATCGGCATCGCGCCGAAACACCAGATCGTCGACCAGGAGTCGGATCTCGGTCTTCATGGCCGAGGGCAGGGTTGGCGTCGACGCAGGATAGCGAGCCGGATCGCGCTCGAGGGCATCGAGTCCGCCCAAGTCGAGGTATTGCGAGAAGAAATCTTGCACAGCGGCCTGCGCGTTGTCGCTCTCGAGCAGGCGCATGGCTTGTTCGTAGACCTGCGCCGGCTCGACCAGCTCATTGCGTGCGGCGGCGGCTAGCAAGTCGCGATCGGGAGCGCGGTTCCACAGCAAGAAGGACAAGCGCTCGGCCATCTCGAAGGAGGTGTAGCGATAGTGGTCCGTATCGAGTGGGTCTGGCTCGCCAAGCTCGCTGCGATACAAGAATTGTGGCGATTGCAGCATGCCGTAGATCGCAAAGCGCAGGCCACGAGCTGGCACACCGCGCTCGGTCTCGACCATGACACTCATCCACTTGGCTTCCTCGTCGGGCTGCAAGGGTCTACGAAAAAGTCGTAGTCCGAAGTCTTTGAGGAAAGCACGCACGCACGGATCCTCGAGAGTCTCGGGTTGGCAGCCCACCGTGGCCGTCCAGCGCGAGGTCTCGGCGAAGAGCCAGTCACTGAGCTGGGCGGCGGCATCTGCGTACTGTTGCGCGCCGAGCTCACTCAGCTCCGTCGAGGTCGCGCCGATCGAGTAGAAGAGGTAGGGATTGGTATCGGCGGGGGTTGGCAAGATCGGCAGCTCGGAGCCGAAGATGTCGAGCAGCGAGTTGCGGTACTGCAGCGCGGTGAGCCGAGGCAAGACAGCGGCAGCCGGATCCGAGGCCACCACCGGGCTCTCGGGATCGAAAACTTCGCCTCTGCAAGCGCCCGCGCACAGGGCGATGGCTATTAACGTGCTCGCGCCAAGGGTCCTCATCGCGAGCAACTCTAGCGGCTCGAGCCGCGCAGGTCAGCTGGGAGTCCGCACCGAAAGTGCAACCACGAGGCTGCGGTCTGGGCAGACCGCCTCGCGTGAGCACTGTGGTTTCGGATCGCTAGCTGCGCGAGCCTGTGTGCCAGCGCACGTTAGTAGTGCCAGGGAAACTTGGAATAATCTTGCGGACGCTTCTCCAGAAAGGCATCACGGCCCTCCTGCGCCTCGCTGGTGCCGTAAGCTAGGCGGGTTGCTTCGCCGGCGAAGAGCTGCTGACCGACCATGCCATCGTCTGGCAGATTGAAACCGTACTTGAGCATGCGCATGGCAGTGGGGCTCTTGCCGTTGATGATCTTGGCCCAGGCCAGGGCGTGCTCCTCGAGCTTGGCGTGCGGCACGACCGCATTGACCATGCCCATGCTCATGGCTTCCTCGGCGCTGTAGTCCAGGCCGAGATAGAAGATTTCTCTGGCGCGCTTTTGCCCAACTTGCCTGGCCAAGAGTGCCGAGCCGTAGCCACTATCGAAGCTGGCGACGTCGGCGTCGGTTTGCTTGAAGATGCCGTGCTCTTTGCTTGCGATGGTCATGTCGCAGACCACGTGCAAGCTGTGACCGCCGCCGACCGCCCATCCGGGGACCACGGCAATGACCACCTTGGGCATGAAGCGAATGAGGCGCTGGACTTCGAGAATGTGCAGTCGACCGAGGCGAGCTGGATCCGGCATGCCGGTGTCATCGCCCTCGTACTTGTAGCCATCCTTGCCGCGAATGCGCTGATCGCCGCCCGAGCAGAAGGCCCAACCGCCGTCCTTGGCCGAGGGACCGTTGCCGGTGATGAGCACGCAGCCAACATCGCTCCACTGTCTGGCGTGATCGAGGGCGCGGTAGAGCTCGTCGACGGTCTTTGGCCGAAAGGCGTTGCGACACTCGGGCCGGTGAAAGGCGATGCGCACGGTGCCCTGATCGAGGGCTCGATGGTAGGTGATGTCCTCGAAGTCGAAACCGGGAACGATGCTCCATGCACCTGGGTCAAAAATTTCGGAAACCTTGCCAGTCGCGCCAGACATGGCCGCAACCTATCGGGACCCGGAGCAACTTTCTAGCGCCCCGGTCGAAAAGCGAAAGCCGAGAGCGCAGGGCGCGCCTGCTGGTGCGATGATGGCGCTCGCCATGCCAGCCGTCGACACCTCTCGCATCAGCCCGACCGCTCACTACACCGCCTACGTTTGGTACCGCTACGGCATGTCCACGCCGGAGCTAGCCACGGCCAAGGGTAGGGCGCTCTATCGTCTCTTGCAGGTGCCCAATCGGGCGCTGTCCATGACCGGGCAGAGCGACCTCGAGTCGACCTTGTTGGCACGTCATCGCGTCATCGATCACCTGCTCAAGCAAGCTATCGATGAAGGCCGGGTTGCCCAGGTTGTCGAGATAGCCGCGGGCCTCTCGCCACGCGGGCTGCGCATGCGGCGCCGCCATCCAAAGCTGCGCTATGTCGAGGCCGATCTGCCCGACATGATCACGACCAAGCGCGCGCTCATCGGCCACAAGCTCGACGCCGATCATGTGCTCGAGGAGGTCAATGCTCTGGCCGAAGCAGGTCCGAACTCCTTGGCGGCCCTCGCCGAGCAACTCGATACCAACAAGGGCGTCGCCGTCATCACCGAAGGCCTCTTGCCCTATTTCGACGCCGCCGATGGGTCGCGCATCTGGGACAACATCCACGCCTTCATGAAGCGCTTCGCAGGCGGCGTCTACTTGAGTGACTATTACCTGCGTGACGACACCAACAAGGTTCGCGGCGCGCGCACCATGTCCACGCTCATTTCCTGGTTTGTGAAGGGGGCCACCCACATGCCCTACGCCGACGAGCCCGAGCTGGTCCAAGCCCTGGCTGCCGCGGGCTTTGCCGACGCCACGGTCCATCGGGCCGGCGATTTTTCTTCTGCGCTGCAAATCGAGAATGCCAGGCGCAGCGCCTATGTGCGGGTGATCGAAGCCCGACTCTGAGTCATGGGGCCGCGCGCCTGAGCGATTGCCTCCCAGGGCCCGAGCGCGCTAGTCTGCGCGCATGTCGATCGAAGCGGATCTCAAATCACAACAAATCGCAGCGATGAAGGCCAAGGACACTGCCACGGCCGACGTCATCAAGATGATTCGCACCAAGGTCACCGAGCGACGCACCGCCAAGGACTTTAGCGGCGAGGTCGACGACGCTCTCTACGTCGAGGTCATCACCGCCTACAAGAAGTCCCTCGAGAAGGCACGCATCGAGTTCGAGAAGGTCGGTGAGAAGGGCGTGCAGTCGGTGAAGGAGCTCGACATGGAGATCGCCTTTTGCGCCAAGTTCCTGCCCGCCATGATGAGCGAGGATGAGGTCCGCGGCGCGGTCAAGGCTGTGCTCGCAGGCATGGGCACGGTTGATGCCAAGATG
>JAHEAK010000493.1 GCA_024642805.1 Kofleriaceae bacterium
TTTTTGCGGTATCCATCACCACTGACGGCGAGCCGCGCGAGTTCGTGCGCACCGATAGCTTTCCAATCGAAACGGACTTGGGGCCTGTCGAAGTCGCGGTGAGCACTCTGACGCGCCTGGTCCCCGAGCGCGAGATACGCGGCGACTTTGGTGAGCTACTCGACGATCCACTTACGCAATTGGTGATGGACTATGCGCCTGGGGATCACGTGCACACGAGGATCACCGGCAGCCTGCTTCGCAAGGGCGATCGCATCGTCGCTCATGGACTCCTGCTGCACGCCAACAACCTCGACGGCAGCTACCGGGAGGCGCCCACTCGGCGGGTCCAGTCTGTGCTTGCCCATGTCGTGGCCATTGGCGAGGATGGCGACCTGCACATCAGCGACTGGCTCGCTGATCGCGACAAAGAGGAGAGAGGCCGGAAGAAAGCGGTGGCGCTCTCTCGGCGCGGCGATCAAGAGCAGCAGGCTGCACGTCGCAAACGGCAGGGCAAACAAGAGGAGGAATTGGCGCCGGTCCGCCCCCCTCTGCTCGTCATGTGGATCTTTGCCTTCGCGAGCGCTGCGTTGTTTGTCCTCGCCTTGGCGCAAGGGCTTCCAACCTTCTACGAGAGGCATCACACCATTCTCTCGGTGCTCTCGAACAACCCGACCTGGCTCTTTGCCAGCTCAGCGTGCGGGCTCACCGCATACCTCTGGCGACGCAGACGCTGGATGCCCTCATTCCTGCAAGTTGGCAATGGGGGCCATGGGCATGGGCGTCGCTGGAGCGTCGGCTGGCAAGTCACGCTGGCAGTGCTCGTCCTGAGCATGGCCATTCTGGGTCTTGATTTCCTGGGCAAGCCAGTCTTCTATGTTACGGCAGCTCTGTGCCTGTACTTCCCCATCGCCATCATCTGGGCGGATCAGAAAAATGCCAATATCGCGTTTTCGCTGGCGCGCGCCAAGCCGCTCTCTTCGGACCTGCCTGATAAACGCTTTGGGCGCATCGAGGGACGCTTCGAGGGCAAGCTGAGTTACAGCCGAAAGCATGAGACCAAGAGCAGCACGCAGACCGTGACGCGAACCGACTCGGATGGGCGCAGCTTCAATGCCCAGGAGACGAGTGTGTGGGTGGAATGGACGGAGCATTGCAGCGCCGCCGGAAACAACCGCATGCTAGCCGATGGCCACGAGCCCATAACCCTCGACCTGAGCGGTGCCCGGTGGGCGCATGCTGAATGTCTCATCTCGTACCCGGCAGCGGTCAATACCGGGCTCAAGGGCTTCTTGAAGTTCATGCCGGCGAAACATGGCAAGCAAATCGCTCTTGCCGAGCGCAAGGCGAGACCGAGGCTCGAGAGCCACGCGTCCAATGAGGATTCGATCCTGGTCGCGGCGAGAGTACGACGAGATGAGGACGGCAGCGTCGTCTTTCGAAGTAGCGGCCCATCCTCCTTCACGCTGTTTAGCGCCGCCGCTGGTACGAGCGCGCGTGCGGCTTTGTTGCGTCATCTGGCGGCCCACTACCTAGCCCTTGCGCTGGCCATAAGCTCGGTGGCTCTGCCCCTCTACCTGGTGCTGAGCTGGTAGTTACAAGGGCGAGGGGCTCGACTGACTCGGCTTGCTGCCTCTCACCTCAAGATCTGGGTCAGCACTTGCGTGCCGTGATCGCCAAAGCTGTTCAGGTCGGTGGCGCCCATGAGATGCGCGAGCGTGAAGAGATAATGCTGATAGTCGGTTCCGCCCAAGTGCAGGAACTCGCCATTGCGAAGGCCCGCTCCTGCGCCTCCAGCCATGACCACGTTGAGATCTTCTCGGCCATGGTTGTTGAGCGCGCCAAGCCCGAGCTCGTTGAGCCAAATGCAAACGGTGTTGTCTAGCAGGCTGCCGTCGCCCTCCGGCACGGCTGCCAGGCCGCTGAGCAGATAGTTGAACTGCTCGGCATGAAAGCGATTGATGGCCAGGAGGTCTGCGCTCGGTCCGACGTGGGCCGCAGCGTGATGACCACTGGAGACGCCGATTTCATCGTACTTCCCCGATTGGATGCCGCCCCAGCCGCCCGCTCGCACGCTCGCGACTCGAGTTACTCCACAGCGAAAGGCCAGGATGATGTTGTCGTGCTGCGCTTTCCAGGTGTCGACAAGACCGAGGTTGCCGCCTGGGGCCGCCGGCAAGTCACATTGCAAGGGTTCGACGGGCTGACTTAGATCGACCTCTTTGGCGCGCACGAGCGCCAAGTGCTCGTCGAGAAGTGTGCGCGCCTCGCTACCCAGATGCTGATTGATGGCTTCGATCTCTTGGCCCATGCTGTCGAGGATGCTGGCCTGTTGCGCGCGCAAGGCGCCGGAGGTCTCGCCGTTGGTGAGGCCGAAGATCTTGTCGAAGGCACCACGAGGAGAACCAATTGCCGGAATCGGCAGTCCCGATGCCGAGTAGGAAATTTGGTCCTGGCTCTCGTTGGAGGGGAAGACGCCAAGCTCGAGGGAGCGCAAGGGACTCGTGCTTCGCCATCGCTCGGCGAGCAGCTGATCGATGCTGGGTCCATGTTCCGCGACCCCGCCACCAAGACGGTCGGGCCAGCCGGTCAAGCTCTCGCTCATACCGCCGCTATGACCCGAGACGCCGTGGAGTCCGTGCAAGAGTAGAAGCTTGTCGCGATGCGGCGCCAACGGCTCGAGCACGGGAGAGAGAGTAAAGTTGGTCGCGCTCCCCGTCGGCACCCAGTGCTCGGGGCTCTGTCCGTTGCCCGTGAACATGATGAAGAAGCGCAGGGGAGACTGCCCCTCCGCGGCGCGCGCGAGCCGGCCCAGCAGGCCGGAGAGAAATGGAGTGGCCACGGCGGAGGCCGCCAGACCACCTAGTACGGATCGGCGGGTGATGCCCGATTTGTGTTTACTGCTCACGGTTGGTGCTGCTCCTCGACGCGATGAGTGAAGGCTTCGGTCGTTACAATCGAAATGAGCGCCTCACGCAGCGAGCTCGTCTCGAGTCCGCTTGCTAGGGTCGCTACGATGCTCTCGTCGCCGCTGGTCTCGACTCGTCCCAACGAGAAGCGAAGCCACTGCTTGGCGACGCATTGGTAGAGTTCTGGCGACGAGACTAGAGCCTCGACCAGAGGCCTGGCGCCGGTGAACGAACCATCTGCAATGCCGATGCTGGGAATGCCTCCCTGGGCGTCGACCTCGAATCCGTTTTCCTCGCTGCGGAAGGCGCCGACACCATCGAACTCTTCAAAGGCAAAGCCGATGGGATCGATGAGGGAATGACAGCCCGCACATGCCTCCGACGCTGAGTGTTGCGCCCAGCGCTCGCGCGTCGTCGCGTTCGGATCGGGGGCCGGGGGCACGACATTGAGCTCAGCGGGCGGCGGCGGCGGCTCATCGCACAAGAGCTGTCCCAGGACGAAGACACCGCGCTTGACTGGCGAGGTGCTGTCGAAGGGCGAGGTCACCGCCAAGAGCGATGGCTGGGTCAAGAGCCCGGCGCGCTCGAGGGGCAGGGCGGTCTCGGTCTGCTCACTTACGCCTTGCAAGCCGTATAGGAAGGCACTGCGCGGGTCGGGCCACGAATAACCTGCGCTCATCAGCGTGCGCAGATCGGCTTCTTTGTGCCATAGCATTTCACTCAGGTAGCGGCGCGTCTCTGCCAACATGCCTGCTCGCACATCCTCGGAGTAGCGAGGAAATGCCTCCGGACTCTTGTTGAGCGTGGGAACTCGATTGAGCCAGAGCCACTCTTCGAAGAAGCGCATGACGGTTGCCTCGCCGCAGGGCTTGCCAAAGAGTCGTCGCGCTTGGGTTTCGATCTGCGCGACGGTCTTGAGCGCGTCGTTGTTGGCGGCTTGCCAGAGCTCCTCATCCGGTGGCTCCTCACAGATTGCATATGACAATCTGGCCGACATCTCCCAAGGATCGAGGGCCAGTCCGCCCTGGCCGCCATGGGCTTCGCTGCCGACTTCGACCAAGTAGAGGAAGTGCGGGCTGGCGAAGATGGCCTGTAGCAAGGTCGTGAGGGCATCGATCGCACTGTCCTGGGCATCGGCAAGTGCTAGCAGCCGAGTGCGTTGCTCTTGATCGAGCGGCCGCCGGAATGCGCGCGGAGCAAAATCATCTATGAGCGCTTCGATGCAGGATCGTCGTTCATCATCGTAGAGGCCGGCGCCTCGGTCGATGGGACCGACAATCTTGACGCTGTGATAGTTCACATCCAGGTTGTTGTTGACCGGACTGGTCTGCAGACGGAGGGTGGCAAGGTGGCTACCCGCATCTGCAATGTGCACATTGCTCAGGAGCTCCTGTGAGCCCGACAAGCCCTGTACAGAATTAACGACCAAACCGTCGAGCACGACCTCGACGTTGACCGGGCCGGAAGCGTCGAATGAAAAGCTGAGCTCGTAGTCACCGGGGGCCTCGAATTGCCCCGAATAGGTCGCTGTTGGGTCGGGCGCGTACAAGGTGCGGCTGCTGTTGGGCTCGTGGGAGACATACACCGCGTAGTCCGGACTGAGCGCGAGCTCGGTGCCGTTGGCGATGATGGTGCTGCTGTTTCTGGCAGGCGGCATGATCTCGTCCCGACAGGTGCTGG
>JAHEAK010000494.1 GCA_024642805.1 Kofleriaceae bacterium
CATGCGCTCCAACCTCTTTGCCTCATTGGCCGAGATCCACGAGCTGAGCCGCGCCGACTTGAGCGCTGCCTTTACGACCTGGGCGCGAGCCTTGCGAGACAGTCCTGAGGACCATGAGGTCATGGCGCAGCTTGAGCGTCTGGCAGCTGCCCGGGGCAGCTGGCCTGAGCTCGGTGCGCTCTACGAGGAGATTCTTTCCGGCGCTATGGACGGTCAGATCGAGTGTCTCTACGCCTCCAAGCTCGGTGCGCTCTACGAGGAGAATCTCGGCGAGCTGACCAAGGCCGCTGAGCGCTACGAGCGAGCTCTCCTGGTCTCCGATGACGAGGCCACACCGCTCTCGGCGCTGGCGCGTATCTACGAGCGCAGTGAGAACTTCGAGTCCCTCGCCGAAACCTATCGGCGCTTGACCGATGCCACTATGGACGAGGGCGAGCAGGCGATCATGCTCTTCAACCTCGGCACCGTGCTCGAGCAGCGCCTGTCTCGCATTCCCGAGGCAATCACCGCCTATCGCGAGGTCCTCGAGAGACAACCCGCGCACTCGGCCGCACGCAGCGCTCTAGAGCACTTGCTGGCCACTCGCGATCGGGAGGAGCGCACGAGCATCATCGCGATCCTCGAGCCGCTCTACGAACAGGACGGCGACTGGGCTCGACTGGTCGACCTCCTTGCGACCAAGAGTAAAGATCTGGATGACAGCTTCGAGCGGGCCCAGATCTATGCCCGCATCGCCGAGCTCTCGGAAAAAGATCTTGGCGACTCCGTGCGCGCACTGGATGCCGTCGGAGGCTGGCTAGCCGAAGATCCGCACAGCGAGGAAGCCCTCAGCGAGCTACAACGCCTGGGCGAACACCTGGGACGTTTCGGCGAGGTCGCAGCCCGTCTCGATGGCATCATCTCGGTTAGCGATTCCGATGACGTGAAGTTGCGTCTTGGACAGCGCTGCGTGGCTATCAAGTTGGACAAGCTCGGCGACGCCGATGGTGCTCTCGAGAACATCGAGGCCTTGCTGAAGATGGATTCCGACGATGCGCTTGCTCTCGAGGCCCTTCAGCGAGTGTGTCGCCACCGTGGTGATATGCCGCGCCTGGCCGAGACGCAGTTGCATCGAGCCCACTTGAGCTTCGATCCTTCGGTCAAGCGCGAGCTGTTGGCCGAGGTCGCGCGTCTCCGCTTCGATCTCGGAATGCGAGACGAGTGCCTCGAGGCCTGGAAAGAGGTCCTGCAGGACGATGAAGCAGATCGCGAGGCCCAGCGTGAGCTAGCCGCCCTGTATCGGCAATCCGAGAGCTGGCAGGAGCTCATCGACATGTTGCGGCTGAGCTCGCGTTACGCGGTCGATGCCGAAAGCGACAGAGCGCTGCGCACCGAGATAGCGCACATCTTCGCGGAGACCCTCGGGGATCTGGAGCAGGGGGTCGAGGCTTGGCGCTCGGTGCTGGATCTCGATCCGAGCTCGCTGGAGCCGCTGAACGCCCTCGAGTCACTGCACAGACGACGTGCGGACTTCCTGGCGGTGCAGGAGATTCTCTTGCGCCGTGTCGATGTGTGCACGTCTGACGAAGAGCGTATCGGCGTGTATCTGCGCCTTGCACAGGTCGCGGAGATCGATCGCGAGGCTCCCGAGGAAGCCATCGACTTCTTACAGAGCGTTCTCGACATCGATTCGATGCATGGGCAGACCACCGCGCAGCTCGAGCGCATCTTGCGCAAGCTCGAGCGCTGGCACGATCTGGTCGACCTCTATCAGCGCCTGGCCGAGCAGTGCGGCATCCTGGATGACGTACAAGCCGAGCTGCGCTGGTTGGCGCAAGCGGCCGACATCTGGGAGTCGCAACTGGACAATCCCGATGAGGCAGGCGAAATCCTCGAGAAGATTCTCGCTCGTGATCCCAACTCGATCGGCGCGCTCACGCGTCTGGCCAAGATCTACGAGAGCGCTAGCGATTGGGAGCGATGTGGAGAGATTTTGGAAAAGGCCCTGGCGCTCGGGCCGCAGGGTCGCGACGCCGCGGATCTCTATGTTCGCCTCGGCGAGGTAGCGCGCAACAAAGACGGTGACGAGGCGCAGGCGCAGAACTACTTTGGCCAAGCGTTGCATCACGATGGCTATCACCCCATCGCCCTCCAGCGCATCGAAGAGGCTTCTAGAGAGAAAGGCGACTGGATCCTGGTGGCCGACATGGTGCGCAGACGCTACGAAGTCTGCGAGGACGCCAAAGAGCGCATTGATCTTGCTGTCGAGCTGGCCGAGCTCTACGGAGACCGACTCGGGCAGCCGCGTCAGGTGATTCCTCTGCTCGAGGCCGCTCGGGCACAGGCACCCGAGGACGCGCGCATCCTTGGCCCTCTCGCGGATCTCTACTTCCACGATGGTCGACACGCCGAGGCGGTTCCCATGTATGAGCAGCTAGCGGCGGAGGCAAAGAAGGCTCGACGCATGAAGGATGTCGCCGGCTACCAGCAACGCCTGGGTGGCATCTTGTTGGCGCAAGGCAACACGGCGGAGGCCACCAGCGCTTACGAGCAAGCCTTCCGGGTCGATCCAACCAACGTTCGAACCATGGCTGGACTGGGGCGGCTCTACATGGGCGCTCAGGATTGGGACAAGGCGCGGCGCGTGTATCGCTCGATGGTCCTGCAGAACATCGATCCATCGATCGGTGTCAGCAAGGCGGACGTCTTCTTCCATCTTGGTGAGATTCACGTCGCTCTTGGTGAGACGCCAAAAGCCAAGGACATGTTCCAACGGGCTCTCTCTGCGGATGCGGATCACGCGCAAGCCAAGGCCGCTCTCAGCAGCCTGTAGAGCTTTTCTGTCGGCGAGAGCGGGCGTCGCTTCCTGGGCTTTCCCAGGGGCGTCGTCGCGCGATCCGCTGGCGCGCGCTAGCTGCCTGGCTTGAGCGCTAGCGGCACTGGGCAAGGGCCCGACGTGCCGCTGTCGCGACGTTGTGTTCCTGGCTGCCACCGAGCTTGCGAACGAGCGCGAGGGAGCGTGAGGGACACAGCTGGCCAAGGGCATTGAGCGCGGCCGCCTGCAACTCAGGGAAGGCCGGATCGCTGGCCGCACTTTCCAACAGCTCAATGGCCTGAGGCCCGCCGAGCTCCGCGAGTGATGCGGTCATGGCAGACGCGAGCTTACCGCTAGCGCCATCGGCAAGGGCTTGTCGACGGGCCTTCCGGAATTGCTTGTACACAAGCTCGCCGCCGCCCGCGCTCTTTGCTGCCAGGCCCACGGAGCGAGCCGCGTGCAGGCGCAGCTCAAGGGGGCGTTTGCCGTCGACAAGCAGCTCGATCAGAACAGGCAAGAGACCGGCGGCGTTGCAACTGGTCAGGGCCGCGAGGGCCGTGAGCGAGACCTCGCCATTGTCGTCGGTGCGTGCCGCTCGCTCGAGGGCCTGCGAGCGAGCGCTTTCGAGTGGGGTGCACAGGGCGCCAAGGGATGCTGCGCTGGCGCGACGCACTTCGGGCCAGCTTTCGACACGCAGACGCTCCGCCAGGCTGTTGGCGGCCCACTCCTGCTGGCCGCTTGCTGTTACCGCCGCCAAACGCACACCCGGATCCGGGTGACGCAGTGCCGCGTCTTGAAATTCCTCGACCGAGCGACTGAGCGCTGGCTCGCCGCTGATAGGCATGAGCTGGCCGAGAAGAGTCGTGCATAGGCGAAGGAGGACCAGGGACTCGGCGTCGCTGCCGCCCTTGTCGATCAAGGCCTGGCCCTGGGCCAGGAGAGCCACCGCCAGCTCATTGCCGCCGGTCGCGCCAGCCGCCTGCAGTAGGCGGTAGTGGCTCTCGTAAGAAGAACTCTGTTCGGACATTTCGGTGAGCAGCGCCTGGCTGATGGCGTTGCGCTCGGCTGACAGCGCTTCGCTGTGACTCGCCAGGAGGCCAAGGCTGCGATACACACCGGCCTGCAACTCAGGACTCGGGGAGGTGGTCAGGGCTGCCAGTAGCGGCTGCAGGGCGTCATGGCGCTTGCCTAGCGCGCTACCTGCGGCCGATCGCTTGGCTTCATTGGGGTCGTTTAGGCCACTCATCAATGCACTCGTGGCATCTTGTCCGGCAAAGCCCGCTAGCTGCTCGCAGAGACGACGGTAGCCGCCGAGCGCGATGCCTGGATTGTGGAGCGCGGCGCTCAGTGCCTGCATGCCCTCTGCTTGCAATCCCCTGAGTCCTTGCGCCAGGAGGGATTCTTCCTCGCTGCTCAGCTCATCACGCAGCAAGGCCAGGACGAGTTGCTCTGGCTGTGCGGGGATTCTAGCGAGCGCGAGTCGCAGGCGCAGCTTGAGTCGCTCATCGCCGCTGGCGTCGATCGATTTGACCAGGGCAGGGGCCGCCGCCGGACCGAGGCTCTTGAGCAGCCGCTCCATGTCGCCCTGGGCTCGACCTTCAGATATGTTCTTAGCGATGAGTTCGGCGGCGCCCGCAGGGCTCAGCTCCTCTTCGCTCACGATATTGACCTCGGAGATGGCGGTCTGGCCCTTGTGCTTGCGACCGGGGTAGACCTCATCAATGATGATCGTGACACAGCCAGTGCGCACGGCTGCAGGCAGGACGACCC
>JAHEAK010000495.1 GCA_024642805.1 Kofleriaceae bacterium
CAGGCGCAACCTGGCGCCCCAGGGAACGAACTCTCCCTCGACGGCCTGCCCGCGCTCGCCCCACAGGGGTGCGCCACGAGTCGTGGATACCCAGCAGGCCTCCTGCCTAGGCGCCATGAGAACGTGCCGCGGCAAGAGAGCAGGGTCGCCCGACACCTGGATATCGGAGGCCGTATCGCAGCCGAGGATGGTCTCGCCTGCTTTTAGGTCATGGACCTGTCGCTCACCATGTGCGTTTCGAATCGCGATCGAGAAGTTGGTTTCACTCACAGCATTTCTCCTTGCGCCATGCCCACGAAGAGCGGGCCCATCACCAGCAAGATGACGCTCACGACGACCATGAGCATGGGCAGCATCAACATCACACCCGCGCGTGCGGCGGCTTCCTCGGCCATGACCGAGCGACGGTTGCGCAGAACCTCTGCCTGAATTGCCAGGACCTCCGAGAGGGGCGTGCCCTTGCTTTCCGATTGCACGACCGCCGCGACGAACTCGCGCACCGCATCGGTGTTGACCCGCTCGGCGAAGGAGCGCAGCGCCTGGGTGCGTGTGCGGCCGAGACTGAGCTCCTGCAAGATTCGCGAGAGCTCATCGCGTACCGGCGACGCTGCTCGGGGCATGTTGGCGACGACGTGCCGAATGGCACCGGGAAAGTCGAGGCCAGCGCCCATGCACAGCGCTGCCAGATCGATGGCCGCCGGCAGACCCCGTTGAACCGACTTGTGGCGCTCCTTCTTGCAACTATCCAGATGCAGCCAGGGCAGAAAGGGACCAATGGCAATGAGAGCCATGGGCAGCAAGGTCGCGGAGCTTGTGGCCATGAAGTAGTTGCCGGCGCCCGCACATGCACAGAAGGACATGAAGCTGAGCACGATGAACTCGTCGGGACCGAGACCGTGAAACTCGCCGGCCGCGACCAGCGCCTTGTCGATGGCTGTGCGCTGACGCTGCACGGGCAGCCTGGCGACGTGGCTGGCCAAGGTGCGCAAGAGCGGCTCTAAGAGCCTAAAGGCCTGGCTCTCGCGTGCCAGACTGCGAGCGTGACCGCGAGCGCCGCGATCGTCGGCGGGCATCATGGGCACACGGCAGATCTCAAAGCTGAGAAATGCCAGCGCCGAGGCCAGGCCAAGCATGGACAGATGTACCAAGTGAGGTGTCATTGCGGGAATCCCATCGGCTTAGATGTCGACCTTGACGATGCGGCGCGCGAGGGCGATGGCGGCCGCCCACAGCGCGATCGAGATGAACAAAATAATTTTGCCGCCGTGCGAAGCGACCAGGCCCGGCAACATGCTGGGGTCGACGCGGTGGAGTGCGGCTACGACCACGAAGGGCAAGAGAGCAAGCACGAAGGTCTGGGATTTGCCCTCGGCGGTCTTTGTGCGCACGACGCCCTCGAGCCTGTCCATCTCCCGAAGCGTGTTGGAGCTTTCGCCGAGGATCTTTGGCAAGTTGCCGCCCGATTGTCTGGCTACCAAGAGCGTGGTCATCACACTCGAATAGAGTGGACTCTGCAGGCGCTCGGCGGAGCGGTGCATGGCGCGATCGAGATGCTCGCCCATTTTGACTTCCTTGACGAGCAGCTCGATTTCCTCGCGCAAGGGCGACTCCACCAGGCCAATGCTGGACTCGAAGGCCTCGCTAATGTTTGGCGCGCTCTTGAGGTTGTTGCTCAAAATGGTGAGCCAGGGGGCCAGCTGCTCGGCCAGGGCAGCACGCCGGTGATTTTTCATTCGCTCGAGGTGAAAGCTGGGCAGCGCGGCGCCAACCGGCACCAGCAAGAGCAGCGACAGAGACGACATGGCGGCCGCCGCCAGGATCACCGCGAGACAAGCAGCCATGTGCACGGCGGCGACGAGCTCTGGCCTGTGATCGATGAAGAGCAGCGAGAAGCAGGCCCGCAAATGGTCGGTATAGACGCGCCAGAGCGCGTGCCCAGGCCCCTCGTAGACCAGCAGATAGCTCATGAGTCCAAGGGCGAGGCCGAAGCCCAGCGCAATAAGCCAAAAACTCATAGGTAATCGTCCCCCGTGATGAGTCCCAGGCGAATGAGCTCTTCGAGGTAGCTCGGCAAGTAACCGGTCGCTTGATAGTGACCTTCGGCTTTGCCGTCGCGGCCGGTACCGGTTCGGCGATAGCAGAAGATCTCTTGCAACTGCACTTCGCCATCTTCGATGCCAACCACTTCGGCAATGCTGGTGACCTTGCGCGAGCCATCGGAGAGGCGCGTTTGTTGGACGATGAGATCGACACTGCCGGCGATCTGCTCGCGTATCGCTCGACCGGGCAAATCCAGGCCTGACATCAGAACCAGTGTCTCCAGCCTGCGAATGGCCTCCGCGGGGCTGTTGGCGTGAGTCGTTGTCATGGAACCGTCGTGGCCGGTATTCATGGCTTGCAACATGTCGATGGCCTCGCCGCCGCGGCACTCACCAACCAGAATGCGATCGGGGCGCATGCGCAGGGCGTTCTTGACCAGATCGCGAATGGTGATCTCACCGCGCCCCTCCATGTTGGGTGGCCTGGTCTCGAGGCTGACCACGTGCTCCTGGGCCAGCTGCAACTCGGCGGCATCTTCGATGGTCACGATGCGCTCGTCGCTGGCGATGCTCTGCGAGAGCACATTGAGAAGTGTGGTCTTGCCGCTGCCGGTGCCCCCGGAGATGACGATGTTGCGCCGACTCTGCACCGAGCGGCGCAGAAAGCGCGCCATGGCCTGGTCCATGGACGCAAAACCGACCAGGTCATCGAGACTGATCCTGTTCTTGCTGAACTTTCGGATGGTGATGCAGGCCCCTTGCAAGGCCAAGGGCCGAATGACGGCGTTTACGCGGCTTCCGTCCTTGAGGCGCGCGTCGACGAAAGGTGTGCTCTCGTCGATTCGTCGACCGAGCGGAGTGACGATGCGCTCGATGGCCGCACGGGCCGAGTCATCATCCGTGAAGTGCAAGCTCGTGCGTTCGATCTTGCCCGAGCGCTCGCAGTAGATGAGCTGCGGGTTCACGACCATGATCTCGGAGACCTTGTCGTCGGCCAGCAGCGACTCGAGAGGCCCAAGGCCGAGCACTTCGTCGGCGAGCTCCTGCACCAGACGAGTGCGATCGGCGCCAGCGGGCAGCCGAGAGCGCATCTCCTCGACGAGCCGAGTGAGCCCTTCCATGACCTGCGGGCGCATCTGCGCATCATTGAGTTGGTTGCGCTCCAGGCGAGCGAGCTGCAACGAGTCGATTAGCTGTCGGTGAATTTCGCGGCGCAGGGATGTGAGGGCAGCGTCGACAGGCATGACTCCTGGCGTGCCTGCCTCGTCATCCTTGCGACGAATGCGATAGGGACCAATGCGCACTTCGTCGCTGACTGCCAGATCGAGGCTCTCGTGGCGCAGAAGGCGATCGCCGACGAAGGTTCCATTCGACGAGCGATCCTCGACTCGCCAGCCGCGATCGCGACCCTCGACGACGACATGCTGACGAGAGACATCGAGATCCTCGAGCACCAGGTCACAAGCTGGATCGCGACCGATGACGATGGCGACCGAGCTGGCAAACTCATGGGTGCGGGATTGGCCGTGGGCATCGGTGACGAGCAGGTGCATGTCTATTCTCCCGCCTGCGTGCCGCTGCGCGGTGAGATCTTCACGGAGTCGACGTCGCCGCCGAAGTGGTCGTAGGCGCGCAAGGCCTCGGTGATTTGCGTGCGAGCATCCATGTCCACCACGTCGACGATGGAAGGCACGATGAACAGGACGTTCTGGACCTTCTCACGGCGTTTGCCGTGACTGCCGAAGAGCGCACCGATGACCGGCAGCTGCGAGAGAAAAGGTAGGCCGGCTTTGTTCTTGCTGGTCGACTTGGCGTACAGGCCGGCGAGTACGATGGCCTGATTCATCTCGACGTTGACGACCGTATTGATGGCACTTCGGCTGCGCGCTGGCACACGACCTTCGCCCAGACTCGAGACCTCCGCATCGATGCGAACCTCCAGTCGGCCACTCTCTTTGTCGAAACGTGGCAGGACGCGCAGCTTGGTGCCAAAGGGAATCTGCCGAAGCTCTGCCGCCAGCGAGCCCTCTACGGCGATGTTGACTTCTCCACCGCTGTCGAAGCTGGCCTGCTCGCCGTTGGCGGTGATCACCGAGGCCTGGCGGGCGATGCGTGCCCAGTCAGTTCGGTGCAAGGCATCGAGTCTTGGCAAGGGCAAGCCACTGAGGCTGGCCGAAGCCTCAGTGATGCCACTGGAGTCGGCCACGATGCTCAAGTCCATGTCGACGCCGATGGATCCAGGCCAGGCGATACCCACCTGATATTGGCCACTCTCGCTCAGCTCCACGAAGTAGAAGTCGAGGCGAATGTTCTCGCGCGCAGGTACCTCGGTGTCGAGGGCTTTGACCTCGAACTGATAGCGCTGCTTCTCACCGCCCTCCTTGATGAGCAGCAAGGTGCTGGTTCCTGGTCGCAGGCCGACCACGATGAACTCTTTACCGTCTTCAGGGAGGCGAATATCGACGATGCCCTTTTGGCCTTCCGAGTATTTCTCAACGGCTTCGGCGGAAACC
>JAHEAK010000496.1 GCA_024642805.1 Kofleriaceae bacterium
AGAGAGCAAGAGCCAGCGCATGAAGGTCGAGCCGGCGCCACCCACCTCGGCAGCCATGAGCCACAGCATGCTCACTGCAAAGCTCAAAACGGCGGCGACGATTTGATTGTCGGTGCTCGCCGAAATCGTCAACCCGATCGCAAGCAGAGCCGCTCCGACCACGCCGAGCCCGAGGTAGGCCGAGAGCACCGGCCCAAGGTCGATGCCCTGCCCGCGCGGCAGGTAGTGCGAGAAGATGATTAGCAGGCTGAGAGTGAGCAGCCAGAGTGAAAGGTAGAAGGCCACGAGAGCCAGCCACTTGCCAAGCAGGACCACGGGCACTCGTATGCGCGTCGTCAAGAGCGCCTCCCAGTTACCGCTGCGCCTGTCCTCGGCCACGCTGCGCATGGCCAAGAGCGCGATGACGGCGAACACGGTCAGCCAGTGCAAGAGCGTGCCCCCGAAGAAATTGCGAAGGACCGCACCCGCCTCTGCAGGTTGCTTCGGATCCGATAGCGCCTTCATGATGGCCCAGAAGGCAAAACCATTCACGGCCAGGAAGGCGGTGCCAACCACATAGGCAATGGGCGCGTGGAAGTAGCCGGCAAGCTCGCGCCGTACGAGGGTCCACAAGCCCTTCACGGCGCCGCCCCTTCGACGAGACTGGCGAAGACCTCTTCGGCGCTGGCCTCGTCAGGCAAGCTGGCTTGCTGCCTCAGCGTCGCCCAGTCGCCATCAGCGACCAGTTTACCGTGATCGATGACAAGCAGACGCGACACCACCGCCTGCACTTCGGGCAGAACATGCGAAGAGAAGAGCACCGCCCTGCCCTCACTCAAGGTTGCCAGCAGGCTCCGAAAACTTCGTCGCTGCAAAGGGTCGAGCCCGGTTGTGGGCTCGTCGAGGAGCAAGACTTTGGGGTCGGCAATGATCGCATCGGCCAGCGCCACGCGCTGTCGAAAGCCCCGACTCAGCTTGCCGATGAGGCGCCTGCGCACCTCGCCAAGCTCCATGCGCTCGACTTCGCGCTCGATAGCCTCGCCCACCTTCGTGCGCGGCACGCCCTTCAAGTGGGCACGATAGCGCAAGAATTCCTCGACCCGCATGTCCTCGCACAGTGGCGTTCGCTCGGGCATGTAGCCCAGGCAGGCGCGCGCCATCGCCCCTTGCGTGCGCATGTCGAAGCCTGCGACCTCGACCTCGCCCTCATCGGCTTCGATGAAGCCAGTGAGGATTCGCAGCGTCGTCGTCTTGCCGGCACCGTTTGGACCGACGAAGCCGACCACTTCACCTGGCTCGACCCTAAAGCTCAGATCGTGGAGCGCTTGGAGTCCGCCAAAGCGCTTGCTGACCTTCGCCACCCGAATCATGAGGCCGCCACTCGCGTCGTGCTACTGCGACAAGGACTTGTTGGCTGGCTCGAGAGGCAAGCGAACGTGGAAGGTAGTGCCTTCGCCAGGCGCGGAGGTGTAGTCGATCGAGCCGCCGTGATCTTCGGCAATCTTCTTACAGATGGCCAGGCCCAGACCGCTGCCGCCCTCGGTCGCCGATGCGAAGAGCTCGAAGAGCCGTCCCTCCAGCTCGTGAGGAATACCCGGACCGTTGTCGATGAAATCGAAGCAAAGCGTGTCTTCGTTTTCGACGCGGGTGGTGATCTTGAAGATACCCGGCTTGCCTTGCATGGCATCGGAAGCGTTGCGCGCCAAGTTGTGGATGAGGCGCATGAAGGACTGCTGGTCGAAGAAGGCCACTCCGTCGAAGCCACCCTCGATCTCGAGCTTGACGCTTCGGCCGGTAAACACGTAGCGCAGCTGTTCGCCGACCTGCGCCATGTAGCGGTGCATGTAGACCTTACGGATGAGGACCGTGCTCTCGCCACGTGCGAAGGCCAGCACCTCGCCGGTCATACCCTTGAGGAAATCGAACTGCTGAAGAATTTGTTCGACGTACTTCTCACGTTGATCGGCTTCGTCTGTCTGCGCCATCAGCTGGGCGTAGCCGGAGATGATGGTCATCGGCGTCTTCAGATCGTGAAGCACACCAGCGACCATCTGGCCGATGCCTGCCAGGCGGTTCTGGTCCGCGACTTCTTGCTTGGAGCGGTGCACCCTGATCGCGCGAGACGCCTGCCCGGCAATGAGGGTCAACATGCGCATATCACCGTCGCTATAGTCGGCTCCATCCGCTCGGTCGAGCAGCTCAATGGCCCCGAGCACCTCGTCACCGTCGGCCAGAAAGGTGCAGATGAGATTGCGTGCGGTCTGCCCGAACTTCTCGGCGAAGAGCCGGGCGTGGCGTTCGTCGGCACTCGGATCGTTGGCAATGACGTTTTCGCGGTGGGAGACCGACCAGCCGATGATGCCCAGATCGAGGTCGATGATCTGATGTTGCAGTTTGCGAGCGGCCGAACCAGCCGTCGTGCGGAAGCGAAGACGGGTCTTGTTGCCCTCTTTCTCGACCAGCGCAATGCTGCCGGCCCCCGACTCGACCACCGTCATAGCGCGGTGCAGGAGTCGCCCGAGCAGCGAGTCGAGGTCGAGTGCTTCGGCCATCTCGCGCTCGATTTCGTAGAGCACGTTCAGTTCGTTGGTGCGAGCGTGCAGTTTGTCTTGTGCTTCGAGGAGCGCCACGTTCTTGGCAACCACGGACTGGTAGAGCTTGGCGTTCTCAATCGACACCGCGGCTTGGCCGGAGAGTGCGCTCAAGAGCTCTTCGTCTTCGGAGGTGAAATGGCCGCCCTCTTTGTTGAGAAGCTGCATGACACCGGTGATCTCACCGATGGAGTCGCGCATGGCCACGCACAATATCGACTTGGTGCGGTAGCCCGAACGAAGATCGACGGCCGGCTGAAAACGCTCGTCGATGTAGGCGTCGGCGATGTTAACCACTTCCCCAGAGACAGCCACCCAGCCGGCGATGCCCTCGCCCACGTTGAGGCGAATCTCCTGAGACTCGCCGCCCTCCATGACCTTGGACCAGAGTTCTTGCTTGTCATCGGAGACCAGAAAGAGCGTGGCGCGATCGGCCATCATCAACTCTCTGACCTTCTCCATGATGAGACTGAGCAGGCTGTCGAGCTCGAGGCTCGAGGAGATAGCCGAGGCGATGTCTTGAACCAGCCTGAGCTTCTTGCGCTCGGTTCCGAGACGGGCGGCGAGTTCCTCTAGTGAAGTGCTGGCTGCATCGCTCGCTTGGGTCGTAGGCTGCTCGGACATAGCCCTTCCGATCATACCGGAAAAACACAGCTTCGGGGTCCCCGCGCCTACTCCATGCCACGCCGACGCAGCTCGTCTTCGTCATAGCCTTGCAGATGTCCGAGTTCGTGGCGCAGGGTCTTGCGAATTTGCCGGTCGAGCTCGTCCCGGCTGCGCACACTGCGGCCAAGATTCTTGCGGTACAAGACAATGGTCCGAGCGGGAATTTCCGTGTTCGGCAAGGCCTCGACCCCCGCGGGTAAACCGCGAAAGAGGCCCAGGATGGTCGGGGGGAATGGCGGGTAGACCGAGCCCAGATCCTCGGTCGTTGGCACATCGGCCAGCTCGAGTTGCACGGAGCCGAAAAGCTCGCCCAGAGCCGCCGGCAGCTCCGCAGCGGCCTTCATGACCTCCGCGTGAAATTCCTCCGGGCTGAGGATGACGGGTTGGAAAAACTCCTCCGGCGAAAGCTCACGCGCGCGCTCAAAGTGGGCCTCCCCGTCGCCCTCTCGCCCGGTGCGTTCGAAGATAAGCCCTAGATGATGATGGGCGTAGGGATCATTGGGATCGCGGCTCAGTTCATCGAGAAAGGCCTGCTCCGCCTCGGCAAAACGCAGCAAATTGAAGAGGCTCACAGCCAATTCATGCTCACCACCGACCAGTTCCGGGCGCAGTTCGAGTGCTTCCTCGACCCGCGGCAGGGCCAGATCGGGTTGCGATAGATCGTTGAGCGCCTCGGCTTCCAGGAGCAGCAAGCGCCCCTGCAGCCCGCGGTCACTGCGTCGTCTGGCGACCGCACGCTCACTGCCACGTCGCGCGTACTCCAGACCAACCTGAATGGTCGCTCGTCGCTTGGGCGGCAATATGTTGATATAGAAGTCGGCCACGTCGGCGAGGGTTTCCGGATCTTCGGGATCCAGCGCCAGAGCCATCGCAAAGGCAACCTGCGCCTCCTCATAGCGAGCTAGCGCCGTGAGGGCAGCCGCGCGCAAGTGGTGGGCCTCTACCGCCTGCGGTACGAGATCGGTGGCGAGCTCGGCGCAGGCGAAAGCGCGAAGAAAATCGCCCGCTCGATAGTACCCGCCGGCCAGGTCGATGACCTTGTTGGGATTCTTGCTTGGCAGGTCACAGGGAACGAGCTCTTTTGGCTCGATCTCCGTCAAGGGCTCGTGAAGCACGGCCGTTGTCATCTGTGGCGACGCCGCCATGCTCTTGCCAACGGTGGCATCCTCAGCGATGGCCGAGCCTTGGTCGCGCACCGGGCGCGCATCCGACTTGCAGCCCGCCAAGAGCGCCAGGCCCGTGGCACACACAAGCCCAAGGGGCGTGGCCTCAAACACGCATCGGCGCGCGTCAGAGTGCCTCCCTGGGCGGCAAG
>JAHEAK010000026.1:0-4459 GCA_024642805.1 Kofleriaceae bacterium
CTGAGGAGATCCGGCGCGTTCGTGACATGGGCGTCGACGTCATTGAGGTGCCACTCACCCGAGAGGACGATCACGGACTTCACGACCCGCAGCTGGTAAGCGAAGCACTGCTCTCGATTGCTTGATCATGCAGCTACATCCGACCCTTGAAAACGACTGCCACCGCATGGGAGCGAGCGCCCATGGGCTGGTGCTCTTGCACCGCAACGCCAGCCTGCCCTGGTTCATTCTCGTGCCTGATACCTCGTGTCTGGCTCTCTACCAACTGCCTGTGGCGCAGCGCACGGCCGTGCTCGAAGAGTGGAATACCCTGGCCGCGTGGATGCACGAGCGCTTTGCCTGCGCGCGCGTCAACATGGCTGCCATCGGCAATATGGTCCCTCAGCTGCACTTGCACGCCGTCGGCCGGCACGAAGGCGACCCGCTCTGGCCCGGCGTAGTGTGGGGACGCCCCCTGCCGGAAGCCAGCTGGGCCTCCGACACCATCGACCAGCTGCGCACCGAGCTCGGCGCCCATCTGGCGATATCGAGCTAGTGGCGATATCGAGCCAGTGGCGAGCGAGCGAGTGGCGCTTGTTGTCGACCTGCGCGCTCCCAGATGGTACGAGCCGGCACATGAGTCGACGCGACAACGCCATGCACCGCTGCGCCACCTGCGCGATGCATCAGAGCCTGTGCATCTGCTCCGAAATGCCCAGACTACATACCCAGACCCGGCTGTGCCTGGTCATGCACCACAGCGAGGCTCGCAAGACCACCAACACCGGGCGCCTGGCGCTCAATTGCTTGCCCAACAGTGAGTGTTTGATTCACGGACGCACGGGCGAGGAGCTGGCCGCGCCATGGGAGCAGAGCACTGCCAGCACAGAGCCCGCGGCCCTCTTGCTCTATCCCTGCGACGAAGCCGAGCCGCTCGCTGCCCATCACCTGCACACGGGGCCCGTGCGCCTAGTGGTACCGGATGGCAACTGGCGCCAGGCCGCCAAGATGACTCGGCGCATCGAGTGGATGGCCAAGCTGCCGAGGGTGAGCCTGCCAGAGGGCGAGCACACCAGTTACCGACTGCGCTTCGAGCCGAAGGCCGGCGGTCTGGCGACGATGGAAGCCATTGCCCGTGCCTACGGCGTTCTCGAAGGGCCGGCCGTGCAAGTGGCTCTCGAAACCATCTTTCACAAGATGGTCGATCGCACGCTCTTCAGTCGGGGACTCTTGCCTCGCGACGAAGTTGCCGGCGGCATCCCAGAGCACGTGCAGCGCCACCGACCGGATCTCTGCTAACGACGCAGGGCAGCGGGCTAGCTGTCTACGCCGGCCTCGTGCTCACTCTTCTCGGGCAAGGAGACGCGCAACTTGGTGGCGCGATTGCCGACGACCTCGACGACCTCGACGCTCACACCACCCAGCTGCAGTTTGTCGCCGACTTCGAGCAATCGGCCAAGTTCGCGCACCAGCAGACCGGAGAGAGTGTCGACCTCGGAAGGATGCGGAAGCTTGATGTCGAGCAGGCGATTGACCCGCGAGATGGGGATGCCACCGTTGACCAGATGCGTTCGCACGCCACTGCGCTGAATCTCTGGCTCCTCCTCGTCGAACTCGTCCTGCACCGAACCGACGATTTGCTCGAGGACGTTTTCGAGGGTGACGATGCCAACGGTCGAGCCATGCTCGTCGACGACGATCACCATGTGATCGTGGCCGCTCTGCATCTCGCGCAGGAGTCGCGGAATGGGCATGGTCTCGGGGACGGTGCGAATGGGGCGCGCGATCGACTCGGTCAAGACGGCGCCATCAAGGCCCAGCAAGTCCTTGAGGTGCACGATGCCCATCGGCGCATCGAAGGAGTTGTCGCACACGGGATAGCGCGTGTGCAGGGTCTGGCGGGCGTGCTCGCGCGCCTCGGCAACGGTCCAGGTCTTGTCGAGAAAGGAAACTTCATTGCGAGGCACCATGACCTGGCGACACAGCACCTCGTCGAAGTGGAAGACCGCCGTGAGGAGCTCAAGCTCGATGGATGTCAGCTCACCGGAGCTGGCCGCGAGGTGGATCATCGCCAGCACCTCGTCCTCTGTGGTTTTTGCCGGCCCATGATCGGTAACGAAGAGATCAGAAACACTGCGAGTGAGCCACACCAGTGGTCGCAGCAGCCGCTGAATGGCTGCCAGCGGCCAGGCGACATGCGGCCAGAGCGAGCGCCAGTGCGTGGCGCCAAGGGTCTTGGGAATGATTTCCGCGAACATGAGAATCGCCAGCGTAAAGACGGCAGAGAAGAGCGGCAGGTAGCCCTGTCCAAACTGCTGGGCCGCCAACATGCCCGCCAGCGTTGCGCCTGCGGTGTTGGCGATCGTGTTCAAGATGAGAATCGCCGAGGTCGGTGCGCTCACGTCCTTCTTCATGCCCCAGAAGAGCTTGGCGGCCCGGGGATGCTTGCCCTTGTTCTTGGCGGCCTCGAGCGTGGACACGCGCGTCGAGTACAGGGTGGCCTCGAGGAGAGAACAGACCGCGGAGATGATGAGGGTGGACGCAACAACGAGGATCAGAATGTTCATGAAGCGACTTTCGACCTGGCAAACCAGGGCTGCTTATACAAGTAAGAGGACGATTTCGGGGACAGCCTGAGGCACAAAGACGATGCCATGGCTTGAGGGCGTGCGAGAGCGAGTGCGCGACCGAGGAGCGCGCGTGTCAATCAGCGAGGCTGTACCCGCAGGTCGATAGGCAGGCTGGAAGCGCCTGGCGCCATCCATTCGAGCGACCATGCTCCTTCGGATCGCCGACCGAGGTAGCTGCTCTCATCGGCGCCAGCTAGCTCGTGACGATCGCTCGGCACGCGCACGAGCTCGCCATCCAGTCGCACGGCGCCTGCAAAGGCCCCGCCGCGCGGATTGAGCAACAGATCGCTAAGCGCGCTGAGCTCAGACTCGAAGCGATAGAGGACGCCGTAGTGTCCTGCGAGCACTTGTTCCGCGCCTGAGATTTCGTCTACGCCGATCGGTGCAGCAAGCGGCCCCTGATTGGCGCCAAGTCGAATGCGATAGGAGGCTTCGGGACAGCTCGTGAGTTGCATGCTGCGATCGGCGCCTACAAATGTGCCGCGTTGGTGTGCACTTTCCAGGGGCAGTGGCGCAAGGTCGGGCCCGAGCATGGGATCCGCATCCGCCTGCACAGCTACCACCCACAGTCGTACCGGGGCATCGCTATCGAGATCGATGATGGCGTGCACCAATTGATTCTGGCTCGCCCGCTGATCAGCCAGCGCGGTCGAGAGCAGCGCTCGCCCACCCGCGGGCACCGACTTGATGGCGCTCGTGCTCGCGCTCAGGAACGCGGCAGTTACGTCACGACCGATGCCCAGAAAGTCGCCACCTGCCTGCCCAATGGCAAAACGCTCGAGAGTGACAATCGCAGGCGCACCGTCGATGGACTCGAGCACAGCAGCAAAGCGCATGTCCTGAGTACTGCCATTGCTGTGATACAGGTAGAGACGGGCAGGTCCAGCGGGCAAGTCGGCGCGGGCCAAAACGCCCTGCTCTGTGGGCGACTCGGGACTGTCGCTAAAGACCAGGAGCCTGGAACTGACTACCACCTCCACCATCGCTTCGCTGATTTCGGCTGGCGCGAAATTGCCGGTGATGGTCGATCCTGGAAGGAGCTCGTCGCACGCGTTGCAGGGCTTGTCGGCGAGCGCTGGCGCACAGGCCGTTGCGGCGTCAGCACTCAAGGCCGCGTCGACGAGCGGGGCCGCGTCGGCGGACTCGCCTCCAGCATCTCCTCCTGGCGCAGGGCTCGCGCAGGCCGAGACGGTTAGGCACGCCAGTGCCAATGGGAAGCGGCGCATGATGGGCTGTGTAACACCAGCAACCGGCGCTGTCACATAGTCACGCTCGGGAGCTTTAACCGGCCAGGGCCTGCGAAGGGCCTGCGCAAGCGATTCTGGGCCCCCTGCCCCCGTGGTAGAAGCGAGCATGCGCTGGAACCGTGGGCACGTGAGTCGGGATGTCGAGGATCGGCGAGGCAAGGGCCGCGTCGGAGGTCGCGCTCAGCTGGGCGGCATCGGCTTAGTCATCGCCATCGTGGCTGTCTTGCTCGGCCGTCCCGACATCGCTTCGGTATTCATGGGTGGCTCATCGCTCACGGAGAGTTCGGGGCCATCGGCACCTCGCTCCCCCGAAGAGCAGGAGCTTTACGAGTTCGTATCCTTCTTCCTCGACGATCAGCAGGAGACCTTCGCCAAGCTCTTTGCCGATGAGGGGCGACGCTATCAAAACGCCAAGCTGGTGGTTTTCACCGACGCCGTGGAGAGTGCTTGCGGCTCGCAGTCCAGCGCAGTCGGCCCCTTCTATTGTCCAGGCGACTCGACGGCGTATATCGACCTCGGCTTCTACCAGGAACTGGCCAAGCTTGGTGGTCCCGGTGATTTTGCACGCGCCTATGTCCTGGCTCACGAGCTCGGCCATCACCT
>JAHEAK010000026.1:4469-17281 GCA_024642805.1 Kofleriaceae bacterium
CGCACTATGCCGACCAGCGAAACGTTCTCGAAGTCGGCGACCTCGAGGAAGGCCTGGCCGCCGCCGCAGCGATTGGCGACGACACCTTGCAGCGACGCGCAAATGGAAGGACGAGCCCGGAAACCTGGACGCACGGCTCCTCCGCCCAGCGAGTCAAATGGTTCCGCACAGGCTTTCAGGCCGGTCTGCTGGATGTCTGCCAGACCTTTTGACCCGACTCGCCTTCGCTCTGTGCCCTGCGTGAGGGTGCCGCTCGCAGCCACAGGCGCTACCATGTTCTGGTGTCGCTGTCCTTCGACAATAGCTATGCCCGACTGCCCGCTCGATTCTTTCAGGTGGTCGCTCCAGAACCGAGTCCACGCCCCGGGCTGATTCGAGTCAACCTGGAGCTAGCAGACACTCTCGGTATCGACCAGAGCTGGTTGCACAGTCGCCAGGCACTCGAGCTCTTCGCTGGCAACCGAATGCCGCCCGGGGCCGCGTCCATCGCGACGGCCTACGCCGGTCACCAGTTTGGCAACTTCAATCCACAACTCGGCGATGGACGCGCACTGCTCATCGGTGAGCTGCAGGCGCCCTCCGGCGAGCGCTACGACTTGCAGCTCAAAGGATCGGGGCGCACGCCTTACTCTCGCGGTGGCGACGGTCGCTCGCCGCTCGGTCCTGTTCTGCGCGAGTACATCCTCAGCGAAGCCATGTTCGCGCTCGGCGTTCCGACGACTCGCTCACTGGCCGCGGTCAGCACCGGCGCCAAGGTCTATCGACAAGAGGTCCATCCAGGCGGTGTGCTCACCCGCGTCGCCAAGAGTCACATCCGCGTCGGCACCTTCGAGTTCTTCGCCGCCCGCCAGGACGTCGAGGCCCTCGGCATGCTCGTCGATCACGTACTCACACGCCACTACCCCGACCTCGACTCCTCCGAGCCGCCAGCCATTCGCTTGCTGCGCGGCGTGGTCGAGCGCCAGGCTCGTCTCATCGCCAGGTGGCAACTGCTCGGCTTCATCCACGGCGTGATGAACACCGACAATTGCCTGATCTCCGGGGAGACCATCGACTATGGGCCCTGTGCCTTCATCGACGCCTTCGATCCCGCGAAGGTCTTCAGCTCGATCGATCGCCATGGTCGCTACGCCTACGGCAATCAGCCGCGCATCGGCGCCTGGAACCTCATGTCCCTTGCCGAGGCGCTGCTGCCGCTCGTGGCCAAAAGCGATCCGGAGGCCAGCCAGATCATGCAGGGCATCCTCGATGGCTACGAAGCCATCTTCGAAGAGGCCTTTGCCCAAGGCATGCGCGACAAGCTCGGCCTCTGCGATGAGGAGGACGGCGACGACGACCTGGCCGCCAACTTCTTGGAGGCTCTGAGTCGCGAGTCATGCGACTACACGCTCAGTTTCCGAAGGCTCTCTGACCTTGCCCATCCCGAGAGCCAGCCCGACTCGCAGATCGGCGAGCTCTTCCGCTTTCCCGAGTCCTTCACAAGCTGGCTCGATCGCTGGCAGCGGCGAGTTGCTCGCCAGGCCCTCTCGCCCGAGGAGCGACAGGCCCAGATGTACACGCACAACCCGGCGCTGATTCCCCGCAATCACCTGGTCCATGCCGCCATCATCGCCGCCGAGGAAGAGCAGCACTTCTGTGCCTTCCACGATCTGGTCGATGCCCTGCGCGAGCCCTTCCGCTACAGCAGCGGACGGCGCGAGTTCGCGCTCGCGCCGCGCCCAGAGCAGTGCGTCACGCAGACCTTCTGCGGCACCTAGCAGGCTGCTGATCAATTCAGCAATCACGCGCTAGCTGTGCTCAAACTGCTAGTGCACGGTTGATTTGTCTGTGGACAATACCGTTGCCATCGGTAGCACCGCCACCAAGTGGCGATGGCTCTCGTGTCGTAGCCGGTCGCCTTGGTTAGGTTGACGATTCGAAGCAGGTTGTGAGTGGCGCCTGGGCTGGCATGGGTCCAGTGGTCAGCGCAAATACGCAGCCGGCAACCACGATGGCAAACGCACAGACCAAGCGAAGTCGCAGTCCCCAATCGGCGAGGACTCTTTGCGCACGGCCACTGCGGCCCATGCCACGTCCAGGCCCCACGGCCTAACGCAAGACTTGCTACCACCGGCGCTCGCTGCCGTTTTTTTGCAGCCTGCTAAGGAGCAAACGGAGCTCGATAGCCACCACCGTCGAAGTCGACGAAGAGAGCGGAGCTCACGGCGGCTGCGGTGCGGCCTCGACCGGCGATGGCATCCTCGACCTCTTGCTCCGTGCCGTGGACGAAGATGTCGGGGTCACGGCCCTCGATGAGAGTTCCGATGAAGAGCGGATAGATGGCGCGCTGACCGCTGACACGCACAACGATCCAGGCGTCGGTGCCCATGCCGCCCGCGCGCAGGGGGATATCCGCTGGTGTGATGGCGACCGTCTTGCTGGCCTCGAAGCGTGAGAAGCCGTTGCCCAGATCGACCTTGTTGACGACCAGCGTGCTTGGGCCGCCAAGGCCCGCCTTGGCGCAGGGGTCGGTCTCATCCAGGCTATCGATGCTGGTGAAACAAGCAATCGGCTGGATAAGATCGTCGCCGCCAATCTCTGGCGTGTTGTTGGCGAAGACCTCGATGGTATCGATGTGCGCCCAATCAGCCGATTGCACGTCGATCTTTAGCTGCACACTGCCATCGGTGCCGTCATGCACTTTGCCGAGCGGTCGGGTATCGCCGTCCAGGGAGATCGAGAGCTGGGGACCGTCGGTCACCACGACGTCGGTGACCGCGCCGTTTGCGCGACTCAGGTTATCGAGGACCTCGCGCACCAGGCCAACGCCAGCCTCGAGCGCATCCGGTCCGTCGTCGCTCACCCGCACAAGCGTGCGCGGCATGCCCATCGACTCGAGAACCTCGTAGTGGGTATCGGAGCTGCCGATCGGCGAAACCAACTTGCCGAAGGACAAGAAGTTGAACCAGTCGCGCATGACGGTGTCAAGATTGACCAGCTCACGACGACCATCGCCATTGGAGTCAGTGGCGCCAAAGCCATTCCAGATCTCCAGGGAGTTGAAGGAGTCGTCGAAGAGAGGCTCATTGGGCAGACGCAACCACTCGGCCGGCACGCTCATCAGGTTGGCGTCGCCCGTAAAGCTGCGAGCATCGTAGTCGTACTTCAGGCCCATGCGATCGAAGTGCTGGGTCACGTCGCTTGGCGAGTCAGGAGTCGAACGCGGATGGTTGACCTGCACAAGCTCGGCACCGCGATCGCGGGCTGCATCGAAGATCTCCTTGGGCACCATGGCAAAGTCGTTGGAGCCGAAGGGCCAATCGACGGCGCCGCCGTTGGGCGAGGTCGTGTCTTGTTCGATCGGCCAGGCGTTGAAGTGGCCGTAGACCAGAGGCGAGATTTCTTCGCCGATGATCGAGCGCACGAGGCGCTTTAGGCCCAGGGCTTCGATGATGGGCTGGTGAGCGCTGACGTAGTCGTGATCGGATGTGGCGTAGAGCTCGATGCCGTCTGCAACCGCCGTGGCCACTCGCCGCTCATTGGGGATGGGCGAGTCGGGTGAGCCGATCGAGTGCACGTGATATTCGCTGGCGATGTAGCCGGTGGTGTCCACCAGTCGACGCATGCGGAACTCGAGCTCGGCGGGCTGCTCGCCGACCGCGGGGCTGACGATGGTCGACACCACGGACCACTCCGTGCCCCTGGATACGAAGATTCGGTAGTCCTGGCCCGGGGGCAGCACGATCTGCGGATCTGCTCCATCGCCGATGTCGGTCGAGCTGCCGCGGGTCGAGATGACCGTCGTGACGATGCCGTCGAAAGTATCGGTGGTGCCCTGTACGCGGCCATCGGTTGGCACGGGATGAGCCCCCACGACCGTGATACGAGCGGGGATGATAGCGTCCCCTGCATCGACGTCGACGATTCGATAGTCGAAGGCCACTGGCTTTTGCAACACCAAATCAGCGCTGCCTGTGCCGCCGGCAAGCACCAGCGGCGTCGAGGAGGAGCGCGCCTGGTTGAGTACCTCGGCACGCAGGTTGTACGCACCAGCGCGCACAGAGCCGCTAAAGGCGCCCGTAGCGTCGGTGTCGACATAGCTGATCACCAGGTCATCGTCGCTCACGGCGTCGTCACCATCGGTATCTTCGAAAAAGCCAACACGAGCGCCGGCGGCAGGAGTTCCGTCGTCCCACTTGACGGTTCCGGAGAAGCTCAGGGTCTGGCCGCCAGTCAGGCGCTCAAACTCTGCGTCGACTTGCGCCGCATCTTCCCCGACGAAGGTGTCGACTTGAAAGGTGGTGCCGTCGTTTGGCTCAATGGCGAAGAACTTGTTCTTGTCGTTCTCGAAGGCGCCGAGAAAAGAGTCCAGGCCAAAGAAGAAGATGGACACGCCAAGCACCGCGACCGAGCTGTTCGGCGTGGCCGCATCGGCGTGGCGAGGAATCAGGCCGTAGGCGACATCTGGCCCCTGATAGACTAGATAGGGCGTGCTTTGCGCATTGGCGTCGAGCGCCTCGGAGATGGCACCGACGCGCCCAAAGCCATTCTTCGGTTGAAAGACGAAGACCTCGCCGCCGGTGTCATTGAGCATGCCCATCGGCCCGGTGATCAGAGACTCACCGGCGTTGAAGATCGTAAAGTAAGTCTGCAGCGTCGCCGAGCCAGGCTCGAGAATGTACGTGGTCGCGCACTCCGCACTGTCGGGCAGCTCGGGGACGAGATTGTTTTGGATGGGCAAGAGGCCGATGCCGCGGATGTTGACGAACTCGTTGTAGCCAGTGACGCCGCGAGCGCGAATAGCGGCCACGCCTCCGTCGGCGCCATCGCGCAAAACTTCGACGCTCTGGTGGTCGCAGTGGCGCCCCAGCTGGTACACGACCGAGGTCTCCCCGAAGTGATCCTCGCGCAGGTCGCTGCCGTCGGCGGCGAGCGGCACGGCGTCGATGAGATTGCCGCCGGTAGGAACCACGCCCACAATAGAGCCTGGCGCCTGAATCACGAAGCGAGCTTTGTCGTTGCGAATGAAGTAGTCACCGATGACGCCTTGGGAAGCAGGACCGGGTATGAGCTCGTTCGCGCTGTCGATCTGACCGGCGAAGGTCTCTTGAGCTCCGTTGGTGGCGGGCGGGATTTCGGGCAAGAAATCATCCAGGGTGGCCCCGCCCTTGTCAGAGATGTCCTTGCCATTGCAGCCGCCTGAAGCCAGGAGAGATGCCAGGGAAATAGGAAGAGCGACGGAGAGGAGCCTCATGGTGGCCATACTAGCGTAAGGATTAGTCGGTCAGTCCAGACCGGGAAATGCTAACCTCGTGGCATGCGTTACCTATCTGCTGCTCTTGCCTGTTTTCTGGGGCTTGCGAGCGCGGGCGCCTGCTCCAGCTCGGGGGACGCGGACCCAGCGGCCGTGACCTTTGCCAACTTTCAAGTCAGCGGCCTGGATGCCCATCGTGTCGACATCCAGTTCGACACCAGTGTCCCGACCTCGTGCCTGCTGCGATTTGGCACCACCATGTCCCTCGGCTCGGAGGCCGTCGACCCCGACATGGAAGAAGGCGAGACCGCGAGCGCACACGATGTCCCCATCGAGGACCTCGTGGCCGACACCACCTATTACTACCTGGCGGAAGTGACCACGGCGGAGGGCGAGATGGCCCAGAGCGAGACGCGCAGCTTTCGCACCTTGGCGGCGAGCGATTCGACCAGTGGGCAAGACAATGTCGCCCTGCTCAGCGCCGGAACGACGATCGTCGACGTGAGCTCCAACTATGGCGGCGGCGCCAACGACAGCAGCTGGGGCATCAACAATGCCTTCGATGGATCCATGAGCACCGAGTGGTCGAGCAACTTCGACGGCAGCGATGCCTTCGTCGAGATTGACTTCGGTCAGCCTCGCGAGCTTTCGACCTTTGCCTTCCGATCGCGCAAGATGAACGACGGCACTTCGATCACCACAGAGCTGCAAGTCATTGCTGGCGACACGACGCTGGGTCCCTTCCAAACTCCCGATCCCGACACGCGCTACGTCTTCAACTTGGACGCGCCCGTGAGCGCGCAACAGGTTCGCATCGAGTATCTCGATGGCAGCGGAGGCAACATGGGCGCCAAGGAAATCGAGTTCTACGAAGCTCCGTAGCGGGCGCCCCCGCGACGAGTGCTCGGCCCTATGGGCAGCGGCGCGCGCTTGCCGCCTGGCTTGTGATTGCGCAAGAGGAGGCGTAGCCTGCCGGCATGCGTACGCCAAGTCTGTTCGTCTTTTCCTGCCTGCTCTGCGCTTGTGGGGGCTCTCGCTCTTCATCGCCCGCCCATGAACCCGTCGAGCCGCACACGGCGCATGAGCAAGGGCATGGCAACGGGCACGAGGGGCACGGGCACGGGCAAGGGCAAGGGCAAGGGCACGGGCACGGGCAAGGGCAAGGGCACGAGCACGGCGGCATGCACGCTGGTCACTCCTTCGAGCACGCCGAGGAATGGGTCAAGCGCTTCGAGGGCCCGGAGCGCGACGCGTGGCAGAAACCGGAGCTGGTCGTGCAAGCCATGGCGATAAGGCCCGGCATGGTCGTCGCCGACATCGGCGCCGGCACCGGCTACTTCTTGCCGCATCTGGTGCGAGCAACCGGGCCAAAGGGCAAGGTGCTTGGCATCGATCTCGAGCCTGACATGGTCCGCTACATGAATGAGCGCATCGAGCGCGATGGTCTCGAGGGTGCGTCGGCGCAGGCCTGCAGCGCAGACGATCCGAGTCTCGCGCCAGCCAGCACCGATCGAATTCTCATCGTCGACACCTGGCATCACATCTCCGATCGCAGTGTCTATGCGGGAAAACTCGGAGCCGCCCTGCGCGCAGGCGGCCAGCTTTACATCGTCGACTTCACCCTCGAGTCGCCACATGGACCGCCTGCCGAGATGCGCCTTAGCCCGGAGGCGGTGATTGCCGAGCTGCGCGCCGGTGGCATCATTGCCGAGCGCATCGAGGTCGCCCTGCCCAATCAGTGGGTCGTGCGCGGGCACAAGGCTCCGTGAGTGCGCTGCACTATCGAACCTGCAATCTCTGCGAGGCCATGTGCGGCCTCGAGATCGAGCACGAAGCTGGCAAGGTCGTGCAGGTGCGAGGTGACGGCAAGGATCCCTTCAGCAAGGGCTACCTGTGCCCAAAGGGCGCTCGCATAGGCGATATCTACAGCGATCCAAATCGCCTGCGCAGGCCCCTGCGACGCCGAGGTAGCGACTTCGAGGAAATCACCTGGGACAGCGCCTTCGAGCACATCCAAGATCGACTCGAGGACATTCGCGCCCGCCACGGTAACGACGCCGTCGCCATGTACTACGGCAACCCGAGCGTGCACAACCTGGGAACTCTCATGTGGGTGCGCGGCATGCGCCTAGCCCTGGCCACTAAGAACCTGTACACGGCGACCTCCGTCGATCAACTGCCGCACCACGTCGCCGCCTACTACATGTTCGGCGATCCACTGCGATTGCCGGTACCCGACATCAATCGCTGCGATTTTCTCATTCTCATGGGCGCCAACCCCTGGGTCTCCAACGGCAGCCTCATGTCAGCGGCCGGCGTGCAAGATCGCTTGCAAGCCATCGGCGAGCGCGGCTCCTGGGTCGTCATCGATCCGCGAAGAACCGAGACCGCCAAGCATGCCAGCGAGCACCTGGCCATCATCCCCGGCACCGATGCCTACTTCTTGCTCGCGCTCTTGCGCACCATCCTCGCGAGTGGAGCTCGGCTCGCTCGCCTTGCCGATCACAGCAAAGGGCTGGCCGAGCTGCGCCAGCTCACAGAGCCCTGGACTCCCGCGCGGGCAGCGGCCCTCACGGGTATCGATGCCGCCACCATCGAGCGCTTGGCCACGACCCTCCTGCAAAACAGGCGCGCGGCCATCTTCGGTCGCATGGGCCTCTCGACGCATCCGCAGGGCGGCCTATGCCAGTGGCTACTTTTGGCCATCAACGCAATCACCGGGCATCTCGACAGCGAGGGCGGCATGATGTTTCCCAGCCCTGCTATCGAAATTGCCCGTGACCGTCCTGGCAAGCGTCGACACAATCGCTGGCAGAGCCGTGTGCGCGGCTACGCCGAGTTCAACGGCGAGTTGCCAGTTGCCACCCTTGCCGACGAAATCCTCACGCCCGGTCGAGGACAAGTCCGAGCACTGATTTCTTCGTGCGGCAATCCCGCCCTCTCGACACCCGATGCGGGCCGCTTGCAGAAGGCTCTGGCGTCGCTCGACTTCATGGTCTCCATCGACATCTACCTCAACGAGACCAGCCGCCACGCAGACATCATCTTGCCGCCGGCGACAGGGCTCGAAGTCGATCACTACGATCTTGCCTTTCACTCCTTGGCGATTTCCAACCACGTCAAATACTCATCGGCGCTCTTTGCTCCGCAAGAAGGTCAGCTCTTCGACTATCAGATCTATGGGCAACTCGCACGTCGCCTGTCTAAGCGCGCTTCCCTCAAGCACCGCGCAGAACTCGCGTTGCTTGCGCGCACCACGCCAAAGCGACTGGTTCAGCTTGGCCTGGCTGCTGGTGCCTATGGCAAGCTTGCCCGGCCTGGCCGTCTGCGTGCGGGCCTCAGCTGGCAGCGCGTCGTCGACTCGATTCACGGTATCGACCTCGGTCCACTGCGCCCTCGCCTGCCGGATGTGCTGGTCACCCGCGACAAGAAGGTCGACCTTGCGCCGCAGATCTTCGTCGCGGCCGTCGCTGCTCTCGACGATCACGGCCCCTCACTGCCCCCCCTCTTGGGCCCCGGGGAGTTCCGCCTCATCGGTAGGCGCGATCTGCGCAGCAACAACTCGTGGATGCACAACTCTTCCAAGCTCATGGCCGGCAAGGAGCGCTGCACGATTCAGCTGCATCCCCTCGACGCCGATGCACTCGGTGCACGTGAAGGCCAGGTCTTGCGGGTGCGTTCGAAGGTTGGCGCCATCACCCTTCCGCTAGAACGCAGCGAGGACCTGGCCAGGGGCGTGGCATGCATTCCCCATGGTTTTGGTCACGATCAGGCGGGCTGCGATCTCGATGTGGCGCGCGCCCACCCGGGTGCAAACGTCAACGAGCTCACTGACGCCATGGCTGTCGATCCGGTGACGGGTAACGCGGCCTTTTCTGGCCAGGTCATCAGCATCGAGCTGGCCTAGCGCCTGGCAGCTGCGAGCCACAACCTACTTCTGGTACTTCTCTTTCCAGTCCTCGTAGGGCATTCCATAGACGATCTCGCGAGCCGCCATCTTGTCGATGACGACGCCGCGCTCGCCAGCGGCTTCCTGGTACCACTTGGAAAGGCAGTTGCGGCAAAAGCCTGCCAGCTCCATGACGTCGATGTTCTGGACATCGGTGCGCTCTTGGAAATGCGCAACCATCCTGCGAAAGGCGGCCGCTTCTACTTCGGTTCGCGTCTTGTCATCCATAGGGCCAAGCCTACCCTAATGGGCCCCTGCCCTTGGTTTGTCTGGCACGAGCAGTGCACAATGGACCACACATGTCTGTAAGTCCCGTAACGAGCCGGTCGAGTGTGAACTCGGGTGCACGGCGAAATGGCACCCGGTTGCCTGTAAACCACAATCGCCTGGCCCTCGCGCTCCTTGTCGCGGCCACCAGCCTGGGCGCCTGCGCGCACACCCAACGCAAACTCATCTTCGAAAAGACCGTCACCCTTCCCAAGGGGCGCTTCGCTGGTCCTGTGCAAATCGATGTGCCCAGGCGTCCAGACGACAGCGTTCGCGACTTCGAATTTCGCACCGAGCTGGTCGCGGGCTGCGGTCCCTGGCTGCGACTTGGCTACCCCGATGGCGAACTCGGCAGCCTTGGCTCCAAGGACGAGCACTGGCAAGAGCTGCTGAGTCGGCGCGCCGAGCAGGCAGAAGAGGTAGTGCCTCCAGAAGCGGCTCCAGAAGCGGCTCCTGAAGCGGCTCCTGCCGATGGCTATGCCGCCCCTGCAAGCGGGGACGGTAGCAGCGCACAACGGTATGAGGACAGCGGTGCAGCGGTCGCATCAGACGACGAGCCGTTGCCAGCCGACACAGGCAGCGTCGAAACGACAGGCAGCGTCGAAACGACAGGCGGCTACCAGCTGGGCGCAAGTGCCGCCATCGGCGGTCCCTCGAGCGTGCAAACCGGTCACTGGCAGCAGTCGACAGTCGAAAGCTGGCCGGGGCAACTCGAGTTCATGCGTTGGCGCGATCACCGCTGCAGCCAGAAGAAGCGCTACACCAAGACCTATACGACAGCCCTCGACGAGAACGGTCGCATCAGTGTCTGGGCCGAAGTGCCTCAGGAGTTGGAGCAGGCCGAGCTGCGCATTCGCGTCTACGAAATTACTGACATCGATCGCGAGAACGAGATTGCGGCCAAAGCGCGTGCCGCCGAGCGTCGGCGCATTGCCCGACTCAACCGACCGGCGAAACCAGTCAAGGTGAGCGCCGAGGTCAAGGTCAAGGTCGAGGTCGCGCGCCCGCGCAAACCTCGCCCCGCGATGCCAAAACCGAAATACGAAAATCCCAAGCCGGCCCTGGCCAAAGGTGCCGTGTGGATTGCCGGGCAATGGCAGTGGTCAGAGGGTCGTGGCAAATGGGTTTGGGTGTGGGGCCAGTGGGGACCTCCAGCACAACAACCGCCCCTGCGTGGTGCCCCCGGCGGCGCGCCCGTCGCTGGCTGCACCTGGCAAAACGGCTACTGGCAGTGGGTCCCAGGCAACGGCAGCTGGAACTGGATCGAGGGCCACTGGAACGAGCCTCCCCCACGCATCGAAGAACATGGCGCGCCTCCGGTCCCTGAGTCCTCTTGGGTCGCCGGTCACTGGCAGCGCACACAAGCCAGCTTCCAGTGGATCGGTGGCTATTGGGGCAAGCCGACGCCTCGCATCGAGATCGTGCCCGCGCCACCGTACACAGGTGCTACGTGGAGAGCCGGCGCTTGGCTCAAGCTCAAGAACAAGTGGGTCTGGTCGCCAGGCTTTTACGAGCAGAGCACCAAGCCACCACCACCGCGCAAACGCGAGACCCCGGGTGCAAGCCCCATGGTCGGAGCGGTCTGGCTGGGCGGCTTTTGGCGCTGGGACAGCACGCGCGCCGATTACCGATGGATCGCCGGTCACTGGGAAACGCCACCTGGCGCCGACTACGAGTGGGTTCCCGATCCCATCGATCCCTATGCGGGCTACTCGGTCAGTGGAGAGTGGAAGTTGCGCATACAGGTGCAAGTTCCGGTGGAGGTGCGCCCATGAGTCGCTTTCTATTGCCAGTCACCCTGTTGTGCATCGCCTTCTTGGTGAGCGCGTGCGGAGCCCTCTTCGACGCCTCCTACGCCCTGGGCGACGGCAAGACCAGCATGAGCGTGCCAGACAGCGTTGGCACCGGTCAGTCGGAGACCCGCACCGAGTACGAAGTCACGCCCGCAGCCGACCAGAGCCTTGGGCTGCAGTGCTTTGTGCGGACTCGCGCTGTCGAGCGCGGCTGGACCGTTACCAAGACCTACGAGTACCGAGGCGGCTATGAGAAGAGTACCTATAGCGCTGCCGCGATTGCCGACCTTGGCATCGGCGGCTTGCTCGCGGGTATCATGCTTGGCATCTGCACCAGCGATAGTTCCGACGTGAGCTGCGTGAATACCGCGTGGGCGGCGCCCTTCGCGGTCGACCTGGTGTACTCCCTGATTCGACGCAGCCAGGCCAGGCCCGCGGTGCTGGTCTCCAAGTCGCGAAGCGGCGATCAAATGCAATACGGTCAGGCGGCCGAGCAAGAGGCGACCCAGTGTCAGAGTGTGGCGTCGCTGCACCTGGGCGCCAGCAGCGGACCGAGCGATGAGCAGCGACTCAACGGCCAGGGCGCTCAGCAGCGCGAGCTGAGCGAGGGTGCCTTGCAACTGAGCTTCGACGAAAACGGCTCGATCCTTCTGAGCGACGAAGCTGTCAGCACCTGGGCTATGCAGAGCTGGGCGAGTCTGTGGATTCTCGACACTGACGGCCAGGTGCAGTCGGTGCAAGTCGATCGCTGCACCGCGCTTCGTCCCTTGGCCACCCGCATGAGCGTCGATGCCTTGCAGGCCTTCAATCGCGACTGTCCCCTGCCTGCTCCCAGCCAGCCATAGGTGCAATCCATGAACGCAAGTGACCATCCCATCATCAGCGAGCGCTACTTCTTTCCGCGCATCGCTCCGCCACCCGCGCAGCTACGAGTCGATGTAGCTGTCGATGGCGCGACCCTGGCCTGTGCCAGGATCGCCAAGGGACGGCCTCTCACCCTCCTGCACTTTCACGGCAACGGCGAAGTCGTGGATGACTACCTGCCTGAGTTTCCCGAGCTTCTCGGGGCGATGGGCCTCGACAGCTTTTTTGCCGAGTATCGCGGCTATGGCGGCTCTACAGGCACGCCCAAGCTCGCTGGCATGCTTGGCGATATCGACGCCATCGTGGCTGCGGCCGGGGCTCCTGAAAACCTGATCGTCTTTGGTCGTTCCATTGGCTCGATCTACGCCATTGAAAGCGCCCGTCGCTTTCCTGGCATTCGCGGGCTCATCCTGGAGAGCGGCATTGCCAACGTCCTCGAGCGCATCCTCTTGCGTGCCAGCCCGAGCGAACTTGGCTGCAGCGCGGAAGAGCTGCGCGCGGAGTTTGCGAGTCACTTCGACCACGCGGCCAAACTGGCCAGCTACCCGGGGCCGGTGTTGATCATGCACGCCGAGCACGATCACCTGGTGTCAGTCGAGCACGCGCGCAGCAATGCGGAGGCGGCTGGCGCCAACACGCGACTGGAGATCTTCCCGCGCGGCGATCACAACTCGATCTTCTATGCAAACCAGCCTGCCTACCTGCG
>JAHEAK010000497.1 GCA_024642805.1 Kofleriaceae bacterium
GCGAACACCGAGCGTGAAGGCCTGGTCGCGATGCGGTCCCAGGTACGCGGGATGGACCACGACGTGCTCGTTGTGAATCGGCTGAACTTTGCCCCAGGTCTGCTCTAGCGAGCTCGGTCCGGATCCCCAAACCGGTTCAAGCAGCACGCCGACCGCGTCATAAGGATGACTATCGAGTTGCAGCCACAGATGGGTTCGCTCAAGGCGGGTCTTATCCTCGACGCGGCTCGCCGAGCGAAAGCCTTCGTCGATGATGCTCGGGGCATCATGAGCCACCACAGTGGGCGCAGCCTTGTAGCGACAGGCTTCGCTCCTCGACACCTCAAGGGCGGCGCTCGACAGGGCCAGCAAAGCGCCGAGCAGGGCCAGGGACAAGATCCGCGGCAGCCCGTCCCACCCCGAGCCGCGTGCGAGCAGGCGCCGTTGCGTTGCGAAAGTGCGACCGTTGACCTTGGAAGCGAGCATATCTAGTCAATGATAGCGCGCCTTGAGGGATCCTGTACGCACTGATTTACAACTGCTCTAACCCCACTTACATCGCAGTGCTATTGATTACAGTTGATCCTTGGACCTTCGCTCAGAGGACGCCTAGATTATTTCATGGAGACTGAGACCTGCGATCCGCAGCACAGCTGAGTCCAACAACGCGATATGCCCTCGGGGCGATATGCCCTCGGGCTACCAAACCAAACACAAAAAGTATCAAAGGATTTCCGACATGAAACGCTTTACCCTCCTTCTCATCGCTCTTGGTTCTCTTGGTCTCGTTTTCAGCTGCAAAAAAGACGAGAAAAAAGCCGAGGAAGCTCCTAAAACCACTGAGCCTGCCGCTGCTGAGCCTGCCGCCGCTGAGCCTGCCGCTGCTGAGCCTGCCGCTGCTGAGCCTGCCGCTGCTGAGCCTGCCGCTGCTGAGGGCGCCGAGGGCGCTGAAGCCGCTGAAGGTGCTGAAGGCGAAGAGGCCGAAGGCGCAGCTGCCGAAGGCGAAGAAGCCGAAGAGGAGTAGCCAACAAAGTCTCACGACTTTCGTTGCAAGAAGACCCGCCCTTACCGGCGGGTTTTCTGCGTTTCGGAGCCACGCTGGCCGGCCCCGAGATCTCCCCTAATTCGGGGGAGGCCCACGCTAGGCAGGCCGCGCTCGTATAGTCCAAGCCGTAGATGGCCAACACGGAATCGCGCCGCAGCTGGATTGGCGTGCCGGCCGATCGCCGCAAAATAATCCTTGCGCTGGCACTGCCGATCATTCTCGGCATGGTGTCCCAGACCGTGCTCAATCTGGTCGACACCTTGATGGTCTCGAGGTTGGGAGCCGATGCGGTCGCGGCCGTAGGCTTCGGAGGCTTCGCCAACTTCTTGTGCACGGCCTTTGTCACCGGAACCAGCACCGGCGTGCAGTCCATCGCCTCGCGTCGCAAGGGAGAGGGCAAGGATGGTGAGACCGCCTTTGCTCTCAACGGTGGCCTCTTGCTCGTCGCCGTCATCGCCATTCCCATGTCGGTGGTTCTGATCTTCACGGCGCCTCGCTTCTTCGCCCTCTTGTCCACCGACGATAAGGTCGTCGACATCGGTGTGCCCTACTTGCAGGTGCGACTCATCGGCATGCTCGCCGTTGGAGCCAACTTTGCGTTTCGCGGCTACTGGAACGGCATCGACAAGAGCCGGCTCTATCTCAAGACCCTCGTGGTCATGCACGTGTGCAACCTGGTCATCAGCTACGTGCTGGTCTTCGGCGTGCTCGGCGCCCCTAAGATGGGAGCGACGGGCGCTGCCGTTGGCACCACCGCCGGCACCATCGTTGGCACCATATACTACTTTTACTTAGGCATTCGACACGCCTCTGGAGCGGGCTTCTTGCGCGGCATGCCGAGTCGCCAGGTCATGCGCTCGATGCTGCGACTGTCGGTGCCTTCCGGCCTGCAGTCACTCTTGTTTGCGGCGGGACTCACCGCCATGTTCACCATCGTCGATCGCATTGGCACGCACGAAGTCGCCGCCATGAACGTGCTCATCAACGTCACCATGGTCGCCTTCTTGCCTGGACTCGGTTTGGGTCTGGCCTCCGCCACCCTGGTCGGCCAGGCACTCGGTCGGCAGGATGTCGATGACGCGGAGCGCTGGGCCTGGGACGTCAGCAAGATTGGCGTCGTCATCATGGTCGTCCTCGGCTTGCCCATGGCCATCGTGCCGCGGCTGATCTTGCGCGCCTTCTTCGATAACGAGCCCGAAGCCCTCGAGCTTGCCACCCTGCCCCTGCGCCTGGCGGGCATCACGGTATGGGTCGAAGCCATCCTGATGGTTCTGCTCAACAGCATCATGGGCGCCGGCGCCACCAAGCTTGGCCTCATCGTCAACGTGGGTATGCAGTGGCTGCTCTTCTTGCCCGTCGCCTACCTCATCGGTCCGATCTGGGGCTGGGGTCTCATCGGGGTGTGGACGGCTCGAATCGGCTATCGCTTCCTGCAGTCGTTGATTTTGATGGTGGTTTGGCGTCGTCGAAGCTGGGCGAACATCGAGGTCTAAGTGCTCGTGCCGCCTCGAGCGAGTGGCTCGCAGGGACGGGCTCTGGCCTGTACAGCCTGTGCTCGCCTTCCCATGGCGCTCGTGGTAAGCCTGCCCGCACACCGGAGACTGCTATGAAAAATCTGATCTTTTGCATGTGTTTTGCGGCCGCTCTTTCGTGTAGTGGTGGCGACAAAGACCCCGTTGTTACCTTCTCCGACGCGGGCCCCGCCGACGCCTCCGCGCCCCCTGATGCCGCTCCCTGCGCGCTCACCGACTGCGACGGCCTGTGCGTCGACACCAGCAGCGATCCGCTCAACTGCGGCGGCTGTGGCATGGCCTGCCAATCGGCCGGTCAAATCTGTAGTGGCAGCGTGCCCTGTGAATGTCCTGCCGCCTTCTTGCCCGCCAACCTAGGTGGGCCCATCGATCAAGTCCAGATGCAGGGCTCGCTCTACGTCGCGGCCTCGCCACTGATTGGTGGCACCATCGACGTGGCCGCCGTGATCTACGACCTCACGCTGGAGACCGGCGTCGTCTACGACTTTGCCGATTCCGTCGCTGGCCTCTCGCCGCCCGCGCTCGCCGCAGGCTACGACGTCAACGTCAACAACTTCACGGCCCACACCGCCTATGGCGCCTTTGAAGGCACCATCGTCTTCGACACTATTTGCGAGACGGGCGTGTCGGGAACCATCACCGCGCCAGTGTTTAGCGAGGTCCTCGGCGTCACCAATCCGACCCCGGTCGTTGACGGCTGCACGATGAGCTACGAGACCCTCGGCTTCGACATCGGCAGCTGTCCCGAGATTCCCCCCGATGCCGGCGTCGCCCTGCCCGACGCAGGTGTTCCCGACGCGACCCCGGGCAACTAGCCAGTCGAGTTGATCGTGTCCCTCTTGCGCCGCGCTTCATTGCTCGTTGTCCTGGTGGCGACGAGTTCCGCTTGTGGCAGCCCGCCCAAACCAGAAAAGCGCGACCATGGCGAGCTTGCTGCGCCTCTCGTCGAGCGCGCGACCGAGCTCACGATCATCGGCACCAACGATCTACATGGGCACATCGAAATGCTGCCCATCCTCGGCGGCTATCTCGACATCGTGCGTGCCCAGCCTGAGCGAGCGGTTGTACTTGTCGACGGCGGCGACATGTTTCAGGGCACCCTGGCCTCCAACCTGGTCGAAGGCGCCCCCATCGTCAAAGCCTACGACCTGCTCGGCTACGACGCTGCCGCCATCGGCAATCACGAGTTCGACTTTGGACCGATAGGTGAGGACGCCACCGTGCAGCACGCGGGACAGGATCCGCGTGGCGCGCTCAAAGCCAGGGCCGCCGAGGCCGGCTTCCCCTTTCTGAGCGCCAACATCCTCGAGGGCGAGGAGGGTGCATCCATCGCCTGGCCAAACACCAAGGGCTCGACGCTCATTTCGGTCAAGGGCATCCAGGTCGGCATCATTGGCGTGAGCACCTTTGAAACCCCGCAGGTGACCCTCTCCGCCAACTTCGCGGGTCTGCGTATGGCACCGCTGGTCGACGCTATCACCAGCCAAGCGCGCGTCCTGCGCGAGGCCGGAGCCCAAATTGTCATCGTCACCGCCCATGCCGGCGGCATCTGCAAAGAGCTCGACGACCCAAGCGATCTGCACAGCTGCGACAACAGCCAGGAGATTTTTGCGGTAGCCAACGCCCTGCCAACCGGCGCTGTGCAGGCCATCGTCGCTGGCCACACGCATCAGGCGGTTGCCCACCAGGTCAATGGCATTGCCATCATCGAATCCTTTGCGCGTGGCCATGCCTTTGGTCGCATCGACTTTCGCCTCGACAGCCAAGCTCAGCTCTCGTTGGCCAAGATCTATCCACCACGCAACCTGTGTGTCGGCGAGGCAAGCCCCGACTGTGATGCTGGCGAGTACGAGGGCCAGCGTGTCGGCAAGAACGCCGGCGTACTGGCCATCGCGACCGAGGCAGAGAAGGTTGCCACCGAGATTCGCGCGCAGCCGCTGGGGGTGGAGCTCTTGGCCCCCGTCGTGCGCTCGCGCTCCG
>JAHEAK010000498.1 GCA_024642805.1 Kofleriaceae bacterium
GCCCCGCCACTTCGACGACGTCGGACGGAGTTAGGAAGCCATGCACTTTGCCAGCTTCGTGAGCGCCCTGCACCGCCGCAATGAGGCCTTCGGCGTAGCGGAGGAAGTTACCGTCCTCCGTGGGCACCCCAGCGTGGAGGCCCTGCTCAAGGTCGGCAGATGTGCCCAGTTGGAGCGCGACGAAGCTGTTGGCCTGCGCCGCCTCCGGACCTTGCGCGCAGCGGCCGACGTCGAAGATGCGAATCAAGTGCGGGTGCTTGAGCGCCTTGAGCTCGAGCACGCGACGCTCAAAGGCCAAGCGCTCCGTGTCCTCGGCGAAGAGCGATTGGTGCATCCACCAAAACGCGACCTCGACCTCAACGTCGAGATCGAAGGCACGAAAGACATGCCGACTGGCACACTCTCGCAGCAGTGCTCGCAGCTCGTAACGGCCTGCGATCGTTTCACCGATCGATGGCGGGGTCGACACGCTTGCTCAACCTCGCCCGCCGGTCGATCCAAAGCCGCCGGCACCGCGCTCCGTTTCCGAAAGCTCCTCCGCGGCGACGAACTCCGCCTGCACGACGGGCGCTATTACTATTTGGGCAATGCGCTCGCCCGGCTCGATGCGTACGGGCTCATTGCCAAGGTTGACGAGCAAGACTTTGACTTCGCCACGGTAGTCCGCGTCGATGGTGCCCGGCGCATTGGCGACGGTCACTCCATGCTTGCTTGCCAGCCCTGAACGAGGGCGTACCTGGCCTTCGTAGCCGTCTGCGATGGCCATGGCCAAACCGGTGCCAATGGCCGCTCGCTGGCCTGGTTGCAACACCAGGGCTTCGTCGATGGCAGCACTGAGGTCTGCGCCTGCCGCCGCCGCGCTCATGTAGCGCGGCAGCTTGGCATCGGGTCGCAGAGCCTGCAGCTGTACCCGAGGGTGTGTCACTGCCAGCTCGCCTGCTTAGCCAACAAAGTTGTTGATGTCAGCTTCGTCGGGTGGGTTGGCGAGGCACTCTTTGCGAGACAGACGGATCTTGCCATCGCGGTCAACCTTGATGCATTTGACGACGACGGTGTCGCCCTCATTGACAACATCGGTGACTTCTTTGACGCGCTCTTCGGCAAGTTCGCTGATGTGAACCAGACCGTCAGTGCCGGGCAGGATCTCGACGAAGGCACCAAAGTCAACGCAGCGCTTCACGATACCGTGATAGTACTCGCCAACCTCGGCCTCCATGGTGAGACCTTTGATGAGGGCCATGGCTTGCGCCAGGCTCTTGCCGTCGGACGAAGAAATCGACACGACACCGGCGTCGTCGATGTCCACGTTGGCACCCGTTTGCTCCTGAATGGCGCGAATGGTTTTGCCACCGGGGCCAATGATGTCTCGGATCTTGTCAGGCTTGACCTGAATGGTCTCGATGCGAGGGGCGTTGGCGTTGAGTTCGTCACGAGGAGCGTCGAGAGCCTCGTCCATCTTGTCGAGAATGTGCAGGCGGCCGCGGCGCGCTTGATCCAGAGCTTGCTCGAGAACCGAGCGCTCGACACCGGTCAGCTTGATGTCCATCTGCAGCGCACAGACACCCTTGCGAGTACCCGTAACTTTGAAGTCCATGTCACCGATGTGGTCCTCGTCGCCGAGGATGTCGCTGAGCACTGCGTACTCCTTGCCTTCCATCATCAGACCCATGGCGATACCAGCGACGGCGCCCGTCGTTGGCACACCAGCGTCCATGAGAGCCAGCGAGCCACCACAGACCGAAGCCATCGAGCTCGAGCCGTTGGACTCAAGGATCTCGGAGACCACGCGCAGGGTGTAAGGGAAGTCGACGTGCAGCGGCAGCACCTGTGCGATCGAACGCATGGCGAGAGTTCCGTGACCGACTTCGCGCCTCGAGGTGCCGCGCACCATCTTGGTCTCGCCGGTACAGAATGGCGGGAAGTTGTAGTGCAGCATGAACTGCTTGCGCTCTTCGCCACGAAGCGTGTCGATGCGCTGCTCGTCGTACTTGGTGCCGAGGGTACCGGTCACAAGGGCCTGGGTCTCACCACGGGTGAAGAGAGCCGAGCCGTGTGCGCGGGGAAGAACTCCGACCTCGCAGCTAATCGGACGAATCTCGTCCAGCTTGCGACCGTCGATACGAGTCTTGGTCTCGATGGTCTGCTTGCGGGCGACTTTCTTCTGCACCTTGCCGAAGGCCTCGCTGACCTCAGCGTCGCGGGTAGCGAAGGCTTTGCCTTCACCGCACAGGCTGTCCAGGACGCTTGCCTTCAGAGCGGAGAGCCCATCAGCGCGGGCGTGCTTCTCGCGCACCGAAAGAGCGGCGGCGATCTTGGCGGCAGCCAGGTCGTTGACCTGCGTGACAATGGCCTCGTCGAGGACGGGGTCGGAGTGCTCGCGCTTGGGAAGACCCACGGCGGCGCGAATTTTGTTTTGCAGCTCGAGGACGGCTTGCGCTTGCTCGTACGCGAAGAGCAGAGCGTCGACGACGATCTTCTCGCTGAGCTCTTTCATCTCGCCTTCGACCATCACGATCGCGTCTTTGCTACATGCGACGATGATGTCCATGTCGCTCTGATCGCGCTGCGTGTAGGTTGGGAACGCGACGAACTCGCCATCGATGCGGCCAATGCGGATACCGCAGATAGGGCCGGCCCAAACCAGGTCGGAGATGTGGATGGCAGCAGAGGCGCCGATCATGGCGAGCACGTCAGGAGCATTCTCCTGATCGAAGCTGATGACGTTGGCGATGATTTGCGTGTCGTAGCGCCAGCTCTTCGGGAAGAGCGGACGGCATGGGCGGTCCATCAAACGGCAGACCAAAATCTCCGCTTCCGAAGGACGCGCTTCGCGTCGGAAGTAGTTGCCTGGGATGCGACCGGCGGCGTAGCCCTTCTCTTGGTACTCACAGGTCAGTGGCATGAAGTCCATGCCTGGGCGTGTGCTCTTGGCGCCGTTCGCGGTCACCAGAAGCATGGTCTCGCCCATGCGCACGACGACCGAACCGCTGGCCTGCTTGGCCCATTTGCCAGTCTCGATGGTTATCTCTTTGTCACCGACGGTGACACTCTCACGTACGAAATTCATAAATCTGTCCAATCGCGCACGTGCTCGGGGCTCATCCCTCATCTCGAAGCACCAACGATCGAAACGTTGATGCCAACAGAAGAAAGATCAAACCCGCTGCACGCCGCTAGCTAGGGTGACAATGAAAAACGGCGCTCCTGTACAGAAGCGCCGTTCTTTAGAAGCTATTTGCGAAGACCGAGGCTCTCGATGAGTGCCTTGTAGCGGTCGAAGTCTTTGCGCTTGAGGTAATCGAGCAAGCTGCGTCGATTGCCAACCATGCGGAGCAGACCGCGGCGCGAGTGGTGATCTTTTGCGTGCACTTCCAGGTGCGTGGTGAGGTGCTGGATCCGTTCGGTCCACAGTGCGATTTGCACTTCGGGCGAACCAGTATCGCCTTGGTGCTTTTGGTGGGACTCAATGGTTTGCAGCTTCCTCGCGGGTGAAACACTCATCTTTTCTAGTTCCTTGATCTCAAACGATTTCGGGGCGGACATTGGATGATCGCGCCTCTCGCGTCAAGCCGTAATTGAACACTCTGCGAAAGCGAAGGCGTTCTTCTTCGACGGTGGCGATCGCGAGCAGCGAACCCCCCTCAGGATTTAGCAGGGCCACCGGTCCGTCTGGCGGAACCGTTTCGCTAACTAGCTGCCATTCCAGGCGTTTTCCGTCCGCTACGGCGGTGACCCATTCTGGGGGAACGACCAGCGAGTCCAGATGCGAAATCGCCCGCGCCGGATCGATCAGACTGCCTTCCCAGCGCCCCTCCAAAATATTTTCGAGTGAGAGAGCTTCAGCAATCGTGAACTGCCCCGCCTGGGTGCGCCGAAGTTCACTCAAGTGCGCTCCGCAAGCGAGGGCCTTGCCGATGTCGTCGACCAGCGAGCGCACGTATGTGCCCTTGCTGACCGCCACGGAAAACCTTGCTCGCCCCTCGGCAAAGGAGAGTAGCTCGAAGGCGTGCACGGTGACCGCGCGCGCGCTTCGCTCGACCTCCTGCCCTGCCCTGGCCAGTGCGTGCAGGCGCCGACCGTTTTGTCGAATGGCCGAGAACATAGGCGGGACTTGCTCAATCTCTCCGCGCTGTGTGGCGATGGCGGCCTGCAAGTCGGAAACGCTGACGGCGCGAGCCGCCTCTCGATCCTCGGCGACGATCGTGCCCTCTTTGTCGAGCGTGTCAGTCTGTACGCCGAGGACAAGCTCGCCCTCGTAGGCCTTGTCGCTCGCAAGCAAGTAACCGGCGATCTTGGTTCCTTCGCCAACACACAGTGGCAGGACACCGGTTGCCATGGGATCCAGGGTACCCGTGTGGCCAATGCGTTTGACGCCGAGCGCGTGCTTGACCTTGGCAACCACCGCCGCCGAGGTCATGCCTCCCGGTTTGTCGACGACGAGAACGCCGTGCACGTGCTCGCTGCTCACAGTGCTAGTTCTGCAATCCACTGGGTCAGATCCGCGAGCGCAGCATCATCGACGAACTCGGTAC
>JAHEAK010000499.1 GCA_024642805.1 Kofleriaceae bacterium
AGCCGGGCGGCGACGCTCCAGGACGCTGCGCAGCTTGTAGACCGAGCGTCCACTAGCGGTCCGGGCCTGCTCGATGTCCAGGCGCACCTCGTCGCCGGTCGCCAACACTTCGGGCGCGTGCGACTGCCACATCCCGATATCGCCGGTGGCTCCGCCGAGTTGGTGGACCGTCACGCGGCTGCCATCGGGGCCCTCGATCAAACTCTCGGTCACGACGGCCGTGCCGCCGTAGCCCCACCGGGCCTCGCTGTGAATCACTTTCCCCTGCAAGGGGCTGGCGAGCGCAGCGGGGCCAAGAACCAGCGAAAGCAGCAGAGCGGCAGGCCATGTGCGCATCTTCCACAGGCTAACACAGCGTGCTACAAGCCATCCACCATGAGCAGCGCAGCGTCCAGGCCGGTTCGAGTCAGAGTGGCACCTTCCCCGACGGGTGATCCGCACGTCGGCACCGGGTACATCGCACTCTTTAACTATGCCTTCGCTCACAACATGGGCGGCAAGTTCATTCTACGCATCGAGGACACCGATCAGGCGCGCTATCGCGCTGACAGCGAGGCCGCCATCATGCAGGCGCTTCGTTGGCTGGGCGTCGAATGGGACGAAGGCCCCGATGTCGGCGGCGACTACGGTCCCTATCATCAGAGCAAGCGCACCGAGATCTACCGCAAGCACTGCAACATGCTCATCGAGAGCGGCAAGGCCTACCGCTGCTTCTGTAGTGCCGAGCGGCTCACCGAGTTGCGTGAAACGGCGCGCGCCGAAAAGCGCAACCCGAAGTACGACGGTCACTGCAAGTCCATCGATGCCGCGCAGGCAGCCAAGCGGGTCGAGGGTGGCGAAGACTTCGTCGTGCGCATGATTGTTCCACAAGAGGGCAGTGTGGTCTTCCAAGACCGACTGCGCGGTCAAGTCGAAATCTCCGTCGATCAGCTCGACGATCAGGTCCTGCTCAAGTCAGATGGCTTTCCGACCTATCACCTGGCCAACGTCGTCGATGATCACTTGATGGAGATAACCCACGTCATTCGAGCCGAGGAGTGGGTCTCGTCAACGCCCAAGCACGTGCTCCTCTACGAGGCCTTCGGCTGGCAAGCGCCCGAGTGGATTCACATGCCGCTTCTGCGCAACACCGACAAGAGCAAGATTTCCAAGCGCAAGAATCCGGTGTCCATCAACTACTACCGCGACATCGGCATCCTCCCCGATGCACTGCGAAACTTCCTCGGCATCATGGGCTACTCGCTGGGCGACGATAAAGAGATTTTCGATCTCAAGGAGATGGTCGAGACCTTCAACTTCGAGCGCGTGTCGCTTGGCGGCCCGGTCTTCGATCAGGACAAGCTGCGCTGGATGAACGAGCAGTACATCCACAAACTCAGCCACGAGGATCTCGTCGATGCCCTCATCGAGTGGCGCTATGGTCGCGAGCATCTGCGCAAGGTGGCTCCCCTGATTCGCGAGCGCATCAAGACCCTCAGCGATTTCGCGAGCGCGACCGAGTTCATGTTCTCGGGCGATGTCGAGTACACGGCCTTTGCCGACAAGCTCAAGATTCCCGAGGTCTCGAACAAGGACCTCAAAAAGGGACTCCTCGAGCTCCTCGAGGACTACGACCAGCTCGACGGCTACTCCGCGGAAGACCTGGAAGCGACCAGCAGGGCCTTTTGCGAGAAGAAGGGCTGGAAGGCCAAGCACCTGTTCATGCTCTTGCGCGTCGGTTCCACTGGCCGCATGGCCTCACCACCGCTCTTCGAGACCATGACCGTCGTTGGCAAGGAAATCACCCGCCGGCGCCTACGCGAGCTTGCTGACTTCATCGGAAAGATGAAGTGATGTCGTTTCCGCGGGTCGACTCCTGGCGGAAGATCGACGAGAGCTGGCTTGAGCCGCAGCGCTCGGAGCGCATGGACTGGCGCCCGCTCATCGCGCTGGTCACCGTCGCCCTGGCTCTGACCTTCCTGTACTACGACGGCAGCATTGACGGCTTCGTCCAGCACTTTCCGAAGCGCTGGCAAAGCGAAACTGGATTGATGCAGAGCCTGTGGTGGACGAGCGCTGCGCACATGGCCGCTCTGGTGATCCTGCCGCTCCTGGCCATGGCCCTGATGCCAGGCGAGCACATCGTCGACTATCTGCGCGCCGCCGGGCGCATGAGCCGACGCACCTGGCCTTATCTGGCTTTCATTGCCATTGGCTTGCCCTTGCTGCTCTTGCTGAGCGGCCATGAGGAGGCCATCAAGTTCTACCCCTTCGAGGTCTTCGATCAGCGAGCCAGTGTCGACAAGGCCACCTGGCTGGCGCTCACGGCGGCGCAGGTTCTCAGCGTCGAGTTCTTCTTTCGCTGCTTCTTGTTGCGCGCGATCGGAGCTCGCTTTGGTAGCGGCGCCATCTTCGTGATGCTCGTGCCGTATTCGATGCTGCTCTACGGCAAGCCCATGAAGGAGTTTGCCGTGCTCATGCTCATGGCCACGGCCTTTGCAACCTATCTCATGCGCGACCCAGGTCTCTTGTCGGCCAATCGCCGAGCCGAACACGCGGGCACGGCCATGGGCGGTGTGGCGCGTGAGCTCGCCCGAGTGCCAAGGTGGATTCACTCGCTCAGCATCGGCTCGTGGCAACACATCGATCGCGAGTGGATCGAGACCCGTGCCAAAGGTTCGTTCGATTGGCGCCCAGTCATCGTCTTGGTGACGGTTGCCATATCCCTCATGCTGCAAGAGACCTACGGCGACCGCGGGACCTTTGCCGAGCTCTTCCCCAAGCGCTTTGCCAGCGAATACGGCGTCCTCATGAGCTTCGCCTGGTGGTCTGGCTGGCGCGTCTTCGGCTACGTCGTACTGCCTATCCTTGCCATCTGTGTGATGCCGGGCGAGCGCATCCGCGACTACTTCATAAGTTTTCGAGGTGTCATCAAGCACCTGTGGATCTACTTCGGCCTCTTCGCCCTCGTGCTACCTGCCGTGCTCATCGCCGCGCGCTCCCCTTCCTTCTTGCAGACCTATCCTTTCTACAAGATGGCCAACCGATCGTCCTTCGATTTTTGGATGTGGGAAGCCCTCTACGCTGCGCAGTTCCTGTCCCTCGAGTTCTTCTTCCGAGGATTCATACTGAAGGCGACCGCGCCGCGCTTTGGCTCCGCCGCGATCTTCGTGATGATCGTTCCGTACTGCATCATTCACTTTGGCAAGCCGATGTCGGAGACCTTGGCCGCGCTCATTGCCGGCACCGTGCTCGGAACCCTGGCACTGCGAACCCGCTCGATCTGGGGTGGTGTGCTCATCCACGTCGGCGTTGCGGTGACCATGGATCTGCTCGCGCTCTCGCACTGCCCGCCCGCCGACTCCGGCTTGCAGTGTCCCCGACACTAGAGCCATCGATCTGCGAAGCACCCCCGAAAAGGAGAAGGGCGGCGTGCTCATGGACCAGATGAGCACGCCGCCGTTCGGAGGGATAGTGGGCACGTGAACTACACGTGGTCACCATCGAATGTATCGTGGCGAAAGTGGCGGTGCGTGAATGGACCAGAAACACGCACCGCCGAATAAGCCATGAGAGCCGTTAAGCTCGCTTTCCCTAAGAGCACGGCTTGTGCCACATGCCACGAACAAGAGTTCAGGGACTTGCGCTCGGTGGCTCTCCAAAACTGGGGAGCGTTTGCTACAGGGCGGGTGGGCGACTCCCAGAGGCCGGATTTCTAGACGGCCATTCACAGGCGAGGGTGGTCGGAGTACGCACACATCCGCCGTGCTCTGCTGGCGCGCGAGGCGAGGAAAAAACCGAGGCCTTCGTCGAGGGAGACCACTCCGTCCTTGATCCGCAGCTGCTCACAGCAAGAAAAAACGGACAGTCTGATTCATCAGATCTGTCCGTAAAAAGGTTTAACCGCACAACCGGTGAGGAGTGGCCTATCCCCTACGCATTACGCAGGTGGGCTCCACGATAGTTGTTATGGGCTTCCCGACGAGCGGGCGTGCACGCTGCAACCAGGGGTAGATCCCAGGATAGATTTATAGGGAAAAGACTCGTTCCTCGTATCGAATATAGCAGTCGAAAACCTGTGAATGAGAATAGCCACAGCCCCTATGGTCGTCAAGAGCAAGCGTAGGGCGCGCATAAAAACACCAGCGCTCGCTCCAGCGTTTTTTGCTTGCGGCGCGAGCGCTTTGTTGGTTGCTGCGCGCATGCTTTGCCTACGCGCTTTGCGTGTTGGTGGCTATTGATCGCCGAGCTCGCCAATCAGCGAGGCTAGTCGTTGCGCCAGTCGGGACCAGAACCGCCCTGCGTTGCGATCGATCGCGTACCTCGTTCGAGGAGCGCTTCTTTGTCCATGATCGATTCGTGGCGATGCTCGACGGAGGGCGCGTGGATGCCTGTGTCCATTCGGATTGCATCGCAAGGACACGACTCGACGCACAGACCGCAGACCACGCAGCGAAGCTCGTCGATCTCGAAGATGGCGGGGTACTTCTCGATGCCGTTGTCGTCGCGCTCGGCGGGCACGATGGTGATGCAGTTGGCGGGGCACACCGTT
>JAHEAK010000500.1 GCA_024642805.1 Kofleriaceae bacterium
ACCACGACGCCACCGACGCCGGCGATGATGCCTTGCACGATGAGCGAGCGCAGGGGCGACTCACTTGCAGCCGGCCACAGTCCATCGACGAAGCCGCCAAGCTGGGCGAATCCCGACTCGATCCAGCCCATGGGGATTTCACCGAGCGTGAAGGTGAGCCAGAAGATCGTGAACATGACGCCGGCGAAGATCGGCAGGCCAAGCCAGCGGTGGACCAAGATCCTGTCGATGGCTTCGGAGGTTTTGCGGGCGTCATCGCGACTCGCCGATTTGACGACGTGGTCGAGCAGCATTCCGACGTACGCAAAGTAACTGTCGGTGACCAGAAGGGCAGCGTCTTGCCCGGTGCTAGCTTCGAGCCCCTCGCGCTCGTGCGCGGCCAGCGTGATGGCCTTGCTGTTGTCGATGCCGAGCTCATCGATGACGCGATCATCGACGAGTAGGCGTGTAGCCAGCCAGCGCTTGGCGGGTGCCAGCGAGCCGCAATCGAGCGCATCCGCGACAGCTGCGATGGCAGCATCAAGCGGGCCACCTAGGCTTGGCGGCGTCGGCCTGTCCTGGCGGGCCGCGCGTTCAATAGCGGCGATCACTTCATTTCGGCCGCGACCACGGTGCGCTTCGGTCTCGACGACCGGAAAGCCGAGCATGGCTTCGAGCTTGGGTACGTCGATCTCCTGGCCGCCCTGTTGCGCTTCGTCGGCCATGTTCAGGCACAAGACGGGGCGTTTGCCAAGCTGCATGATCTGAGCGAGCAACATCAGACTGCGCTTGAGCGCTGTTGAGTCTGCGACCACCACCACGACCTCGTGATCGCCGTGGAGCAGCTCATCGCGAGCCACGCGTTCTTCTGGTGAAAACGAGGTGAGGCTGTAGGTGCCCGGAAGATCCACAACCGAAAAACGCCTAGAGCCGCTGGTGACTTCGCCCCAGCGCTTCTCGACGGTCACGCCCGGGTAGTTGCCGACGTGCTGACGCGCCCCGGTAAGCACATTGAAGAGCGAGGTCTTGCCAGCGTTGGGATTGCCCGCCAGCGCTACACGAAGCACCTCGTTCTCGATCACGGCGGCCAAGAGGTCCTAGGAGTCGCTCAGAATGTTGGAATGGCCCACCGCGGCGTTGGAGCTGTGCGTCGCGTTGACCGCATCGGTGAGCAAGACCATCTGGGCTTCGCTTCGGCGAAGGGCGATGTGCGTGCCGTTGAGTTGCACCCAGACCGGGGCACCACCAGGAGCGAAGCGTTCGATGCGAACCACTTGCTTGGGCAAAAGACCCATGTCGAGCAGTCGCTGACGCGTGCTGCCCATGCCCGAGATGGCGCCGATTTGCCCGCGCTCGCCGGCTTTCAGATCCAAAATACTTCTAGCGCTCATGGAAGGTTCTCGACTTCAATTCGAACTTGAAAGTCATTTTCAATTAGGGATCGCAACAGGACTTCTGTCAAGGCCAATTCCGCCAGCCCGGCTCCCTAGAGCATCAAATCGCGCCGCATGCTCCTCCTCCAGTATTGCAGATCTTCCGCTCCTTCCACCGAAAATGTGTTCTGTCGTACTGGAATTATGACAAAACAAGCCTTTGTCTTCTGGCAATGCCTTGCTGGAAGCCCGGCGTCCGGGCCCGCCATGCGCCGCTGCGGTAGCGTAGGCTCGTGAGACTCCGCAACGCCCTTTTGCCACTTCTGTCCGCTGCTGTGTTGGCCTGCTCTGGCAGCAAGTCCTCGCCCTCCGAGCCGGGCCCGCAAACAGCGCAGGCCAAAGGCGGTCCTCGCTGTGGCCTTGGCCTGGATATCAGCCCGGATGCCACGGTCGCGCAGATCGACGGCAAGAAGATTCTCTGCTCCGAGCTTATGGCCAGAAGCAAGTCGACCACGCTGAGTGAGTCCATCGAGTTCGATCAGCGCATTCACGATATTCACGAACAGAACTTGAGCGAGTTGGTCAGCGATTACGTCTTGCAATCGGCCGCCGACAAGGCCGGCCTGAGTGTGGAGAAATTCGTTGCCGCCAACGTGACGGTAGAGCCCACCGGCGAGGAAGAGATGCGCTCCTTCTACGCGCAGGCGCTGGCCGCTGGCGAGAAGCTACCCGCCTTCGAGGAAGTGCAGAGCGACCTGCAGGACTTCCTGACCGAGCGCAAACAAAAAGCCGCGCTGATGAAGTTCCGCGCCGACTTGCGCGACAAAGCCAAGATCGAGATCGATCTGCCCATGCTCTTGCCAGACAAGCTCGAGGTAGAGGCCCTTGGCAACAGCAAGGGCCCCGATGATGCCAAGGTAACCATCGTCGAGTTCTTCGATTTCGAGTGCGGTTACTGTCGCAAGGTCGAGCCAACGCTCGTCAAAGTCCTGGCGACCTACGGCGACAAGGTGCGACTGGTGGCGCGCGATTTTCCTCTGCCCAATCACAGCGCTGCTCCCAAGGCAGCCGAGGCCAGCGAGTGCGCGGCTGCGCAAGGCAAGTATTGGGAGATGCGCCACGCGCTCTTCGCCGATCCCAGCAAGCTGAGCCTCGAGGGCTTAGACGCCAGCGCGCAAGAGCTCGGCTTGGACAAGGCCGCCTTCGATGCCTGCATGGCGTCTGGCGAGATGCAGAGCAAGATTCTCGCCTCGGTGCGTGCGGGCAATGAGCTGGGTGTAACCGGCACGCCGGCCTTCTTCATCAATGGACGACCGATCTCCGGAGCGCAGCCCTTCGAGCGTTTCGCCGAGCTCATTGATTACGAGCTAGCCGCTAAATAGCCCGTCCTTGCCCTAGAAACATCGGGGGCCGAGCACAGATACTTGCGCCTTCAACGCGCTGGCAGGGGGCCGCGCGCTCGACCTCAGGGGTATTACGATGAAGGCATCTGATCTGTTTGTTAAGTGTTTGGAGACCGAAGGCATCACTCGCATCTTTGGGGTGCCCGGTGAAGAGAACGCTGATTTCATGATGTCCCTCGAGGACTCGACGATCGACTTCGTGTTGTGTCGTCACGAGCAGGGCGCTGCCTTCATGGCCGAGGCGCACGGTCGCCTCACCGGCGAAGTCGGCGTGTGTCTAGGAACCCTCGGTCCAGGCGCCACCAACCTCATCACCGGCGTAGCCGACGCCAACATGGATCGCTCGCCGATGCTCGTGCTCACCGGTCAGGCGCACAGCCGTCGCCAACACAAGGAGAGCCATCAGGCCATGGACGTGGTCTCGATGTTTCGACCTGTGACCAAGTGGGCCATCGAGATCGCGAACGCCGACACGATTCCGGAGATCGTTCGCAAGAGCGTGAAGATCGCCACCACCGAGAAGCCCGGCGCCTGCCACATCGAGCTTGCCGAAGACGTCGCCGAAGCCCAGACCACCACCAAGCCCATCATTCCCAACAAGGTGCGCCGGCCGGTTCCTGGCGAGAAGGTCATCGACCAGGCCATGGCGCTGATTCGCTCGGCCAAGCGCCCGGTGATTCTGGCTGGCAACGGCACCATTCGCAAGCGCGCTTCCAGGCAGCTGCGCATCTTTGCCGAGAAGACCGGCATCGGTGTCATCAACACCTTCATGTCCAAAGGCGCCGTTGACATGGATGCGCCCTACAGCCTCTTCACCATCGGCTTGCAGGCCAAGGACTACGCCTCGATCGCCATCGATCAGAGCGATCTGGTCATCACCCTCGGCTACGACATGGTCGAGTACGAGCCCTACCTGTGGAACCGCAACAACGACCACAAGATCTTGCACATCGACTTTCACCCGGCAGAGGTCGACGAGAACTATCACACCGAGGTCGAGGTCTGTGGCGACCTGGCTCATACCCTGTGGATGCTCAACGAGCACATGGACAAGTACGGCGTCCCTGAGTTCGATCTCTCCCATCAAAAGCGCGTGCGCGAGAAGATGATCGAGGAGTTCGAGGCCCACAAGGACGATGACACCGAAGGCTCGATTCGACCGCAAAAAGCCCTGTGGGACGCGCGCCAGGTGCTTGGGCCCGAGGACATCCTGCTCTCCGACGTCGGCGCTCACAAGATGTGGATTGCCCGCTACTACCAGTGCCACGAGCCAAACACCTGTCTCATCCCCAACGGCTTCTGCTCGATGGGCTTTGCCTTGCCAGGTGCCATCGGTGCCGCGCTGGCCATGCCCGAGCGACGCATCATGGCCGTGTGCGGTGACGGCGGCTTCTTGATGAACGTGCAGGAGATGGAGACCGCCAAGCGGCTCGGCTGCAACATCACGGTGCTGGTCTGGGAAGACAAGGCCTATGGCCTCATCGCCTGGAAGCAACAGAACCACTTCGGCAAGCACACCGAGCTTGCGTTTGGCAATCCCAACTTCGTGCAGCTGGCGGTGGCCTTCGGTTGGAATGGCTTTGAGTGCAAAAACTCGGCGGACCTGCAAGGCACCCTCGAGAAGGCCTTCACCACCGAGGGGCCATCGCTCGTGGTCATCCCCATCGACTATCGCGAGAACGATCTGCTCACCAAGCGTCTCGGTCGAATCGGGTGCGCAATCTAATGGGCACCATGCAATTAGCTACGAGCTATCCCTACTATCTTGCCA